>CAYYBJ010000007.1:0-29725 GCA_964470325.1 uncultured Candidatus Nitrosotenuis sp.
TGAATTCATATTTTTGCCCCATTTTATTAAGGGGCAGTAGGATTATAATCACCTAAAAAAATTTTACAGCTTGAAAAACTAGTTTGCGTAAATTTTTCTCTTGCAAAAAATCTCACCCAAATTTTCTTGGTAATTTTTCTCTAAGAATTCTGAAATTTATCTTCCAAGTAGATAACTCTGATCCATGTCTTGCAGCTCCACAGATTCAAAAAACGTAAACCTTAAATACTATATATAGAACGGACTACTATAAAAATGGAAACATGTCCATTATGTGGCGAAACAGTCACAGTAGCACATGGAGTGCATTCACACATCAAAAAAATGCACCCACAAAGCATTCTAGCCCAATAAACTAGGCGAATTGTTTTTTATTTTCTCTTATGCCTCCTAGCCTAGGCTGTAGAGGTATCACTTAGCCTCAAAAGTTGCCCGTTAGATCTTTTGGTAAAATAGATTTCACACCTTTCAATTTCAATAAACTACTAAAAGTCAGCCATGACAAACTTCCAGAATTCCTGGTCAAAACCAACAACACCAAGCGTATCTGAAAAGTTGGGCGATGTCCTCAAGCCAAAGGGCGCATTAAAGCCAAGAATTGAGCAGGCAACAAGAAGCCTTCAAAACCAAATCTCAAAACTTGACGGAATGCTGACCAAACTAAAGCAAAGAGAGGAAAAACTATTCCAAAGAGTAGTCCAAGCAACCCAAAAACACGATACTCACACTAGCAAAGTTTTAGCCAATGAACTAGCCGAAGTCCGAAAGGTCACCAAAATGCTAGGTAACTGCAGAATGGCGCTAGAACAAATCGAACTAAGATTAACCACATTCCACGACCTAGGAGACACTGTAGTCACAATAGCACCGACAATCGGCCTAATGAGAAACCTCAAGTCTTCGCTTGGCAAGTTCATGCCAGAGGCAGATCACGAACTAGGCATGATGACCGAGATGTTAAATGGACTAATGGCAGAGTCCTTCTCAGGCGAGGGAGCATTTGGCATGGATCAAAGCACAAACGAAGAGTCTGAAAGGATTCTAGAGGAAGCCGCAGCCGTGGCCGAAGCGTCCGTGGGCGACAGATTCCCATCTACGCCAGTAAGCGCCAAGACAGCAACCTCAACAAGATACCTCTAAAGTATCTCTTCTCTTCTTTTATTATTCCAAAAATGCTTGTTCCGCTACGCGTTCCGCTGTGAAATGGCTATAGTTTTTGCCTAGATTCCTTGATGGATTTGACCTTGTTTTCCTCGCCTTCGACTACGCTGTCGATGCTGGCAAGTTTGCTTCGCAGATTGCCTATTAGGGCGCCTACCTCATCTGCCTGCTTTTCAACCTGGGCACGCTTATTAGATAGATCTCGGATTCCGCGACCCTCTTCTTCGATATATTCGCCGACTTTGACTAGTTTTTCCTTTAAATTCTGAATATCTACGGATTCGTCCTCTATTTCCTTGACTAGGCGGGTTCGCTTGTCCTTTAGGTTCTTTATCATTAATCCTACGTAATCAATGGCTTCTTCTAGCTTGGCACGCTTATTCATTAGGTCTGCAATGCCGATTTCAGAGCCAGATGGAGTCTGTTCCGCTATGCGTTCCGCTTCAACTCGTGGTTTTTCCTGCTCTAACATGCCAGTATCCTGTTGAAATTCTTCGGTCTTCTTAAATTTTTCAAACATTTTGTATCGGTTATGATATTGATGCTATTTTATTCCTAATAAAGATAAAGTAAGACAAATTCCTACTAGTGACAAAAATTTCCAACCATATTTTCTTGCCCCATTTTTTCTCCCCCGCCGCATGAAATACCCAATTTCAGCCGTTTCAGAGACATGAAACACTCATTCCACTGTGCGTTCCGCTTTGAGGTTTCAAAATGTCCCTAATCTATAGTGCTCACTATTACTATAGCATGTCAAAACAACAATACAGGTCCGAAATGGGCATAATGGGGGATATCCTCAATGTCACCATGGATGGGGGCAGACAAGGAACTATTGTCTCTGCAATATCTAGAAGGGCAAACCTTTCGCACTATGCCGTAATTGACAAGTGTGAAAAGCTCTCTACAGCAGGCTTGGTCCAAACCGTCAAAACCGACAAAAACCGACTATATACAATCACCGAAAAAGGCATCGAGTTCGTCCAAGAGTTCCGAAAGTTCCAGTCACTCCTAGACACGCTGAACTTGAGGTATTAACCATGAATAACCAAGAGGCAGTACTCTGTATCCAAGAGGAAATCATTCCTAATCTAGAAGGAATGCTTTTTGTAAGGATTAGGGATATCGCCATTAGAATGGTAAAAGCGCCACTTCTAGCGATAGGTCTTCTTCTTACAGTAGTACTGCCTACACAATCTTTTGGTATACTTCGTTCCGTTGACTTTACAATTTATCCAGATGGCACTACTCATATTTCTCAACAATCAACTGCAGACCCGACAGAACCAGAACTAAAAGTCCCGCTTTTTGGCAAATCCATTGATAATTTTGTAGTCCAAGACGAGGATGGTTTACTGTTGTCGTTTGAAATAGACAGCAAGGGAGCTACAATCCAAACCTTTGGCGCATCTTCGGTTTCTATTGAATATGACAGCTATGACCTAGTCTCCAAGAAAGGCAAGATCTGGACCTTTGCAATAGATTCACCAATTGATTATACCATTACAATGCCAGATGAGGCAACCGTAGTCGATATAGCAAATCCAGACGGAATCGACACTATCGATGAAAAACGACTCTCATTACTCAAGGGCAAAAACCAGATAGAGTATTTCTTTAGCACTTCAGGCCCAGCACTTTCTGCACTAAATGCAATCAATGGAGCAAAAGCACTCATTGCCGAAGCAATATCCAAAAATCTTAATGTCGCACAAGCACAGGAAAAGCTAGACCTAGCAGTCTTTGCATATGACAATAAAAAATACACAGATGCTGAAGATCTGGCGCTAGAGGCAGAAGCACTAGCTCAGCAAAAAATTGACGACTCTAACAAACAACCACAGCAAGACCCAGTTGACTGGTTCAAGGACAACATTGCAGGAATTGCAACCTCGATTGTGGCAATTGGTGGCGCCATCTCTGCCATTACAATTTTACTCAAAAAGACCAAAAGCGCAGTCAAAAAGACAATGGCTCCACTGCTCAACAAGGAAGACGAGGATTCCGAGCCCGAACCAGAAGTTGACGCAGACGAGCTAGTAACCCAGGAAATGAGGGAGGACGACAAGCAGCTAGTCTCATATTTGGAGAAAAACGGCGGCCAAGCCTTTGAGCGTGATCTGCGCAAGAAATTCCTCTTACCTAGAACCACAATGTGGCGCGCAGTAAAACGACTTGAACGACAAGGTGTTATAGAGATAGAGAAAAAAGACTTTCAGAACTTGGTCCGACTAAAGAAAAAGGAGGAATCACAATGAAATTAGTCCTAAGCCTTGCATTATTTGCACTAGTTGCCAGCATGATAGTATCACCAGCATTTGCAGACTCTAAGCTGGATTCGTTTGTAGGCCTTGCAACAAAGGCAAGAGACCAAGTAAAACTCCAGCTAGACAAGATGCCTTCTGTATCAGAGGAGATCAAGTCTTTGTATGCACATGGCAGCTCGGAAACAGAGCAACTAATCGTATCTGCAAAGGCAGGTGATTCTGTTGAGGCCAAAAAGCACTTTTTGGCAGCAATGAAGTCATTTAGACAAATAACCCAGATGTTCTCTGAGGTAATTCCTACTCCAGAACCAGTAGCCTCAAAAATGGCAGCACTGGTAGCCGATTTTGATTATGGTAATGCACTAAAGAGGTTTGAAGCAAACATAAACATCCTCAAAACAGTTGCCGTAAAGAACAATCTCCAAATCGACTTTAGCAGAATAGACGGCCTACTCCAAACTGCAAAGGAAAACCTTGCAAGCGGTGATATGGTAACACTGGAAAAAACATTCCTGGAGCTAAAAACAGCAGGAGCCGATCTCCAAGCAGCAATCAAAAACATGGTCAGAGAACGCTCTGACACAAGAGCAGTCTCTTTTGCAAACAAGTACATAACCAAAATTGATGCCATACTAGCACAAGCCAAAGAACTAAACCTATCTGAGGAACAAATTGCCAAACTCCAAAAGGCAAGAGAAGAGCTTGCAACAGGAGGCGACCCAGCCCAGATGGTCATCAAAATAAAGCGCGTTTACCAAATCAACTTGGACCTGCTTGATGCCAAGAACCAAAAGATTCTCTCAGAAATACCCAAACAAGAAAGCAGACTCTTACTCTTAGAACCAAAAATCGACGATGCCATTCGACCCAAGTTTGATGAGGCAAAATCGATTCTAGCATTACTAAAAGATCCAGCATCAACTGACGATCCAATAAGGCTGTTACGAGCATTGGACTCTACAATCAGATCAATTGAGTCATATCTCTTATCACAAACCCAGCCAACAAACACCGCAGTAGAGCAAAAGGCACAAGAACAAGTCAATACTCAAAGAGATGCACCAAAGCAAGAATCATTCCAATTATCTGAAACATCAAAACCAGAACCTGAAGCGCTAAAGGCAGAGACAAAACAACAAGAAAAGGCGGCAAAACAAGAAAAACAAAAAGCAAGCAAGGTACAAAGACATGCAGCCGAAATCGCCAGACTAGAGGCAAAGCTAGCAGAACTAGAGCCCCAAGTAGATGACGCAATCAAGCTAAAGTTAGATTCCGCCAAGTCAATGCTTGCCAAACTCAAGGAAACTGGCTCAGAGTCAAAAAAGACAATCCGTGCAATCAATGCGCTAATTGACGAAATTACCCAATACATCGAATCTGTAGATTCTGAAAATTCTGACGACTCTGAAGATTCCAGAGATAATACTAAATCCGACAGATCCTAACAAAACTTCATATAGATTTTGAAGACCAGCAAATTTGCATGGCATCAAGGCAGATCTCTGTTGGCGTCGGCATACCGATGATAATTGTAGGTGCATTAATGGCATTTTTGTGGGCACCAACAAACCTAGAATGGATTGAGACAATCGAGTTTGTCGGCGCCCTAATCGGAATCTTGGGCATTATCTTTTTTGTAGCAGGCCTCATGTACACAAAGCAGCCTGTTCTGAACTAGCCTAAAATAAATAATGACTAAAATTAGATCGTCTACTTGAAAGTAAGGCTCTTTGAGATATTCACATCACTAGAAGGAGAAGGCGTCCTTTATGGAACAAAAACGCTTTTTGTAAGGCTGGCAGGCTGTCCCTTTACCTGTTTTTACTGCGATACCAAGGAATCCCTCCCAATGGACTCTGGTCAGGAATATGAAATCTCTGATGCCTGTAATTTAATTGAGAAGAATCTGGCAGAAAACACCTACAAGGTCAATTTCACGGGTGGTGATCCTCTGGTGCAGGCAGATGCAGTAGCCGAGATGGCAAAATTCATCCAGTCAAAAAAAATTCCGACATATTTGGAATCGTCATGCTTTGATTCAAAAAAATTTGCCAAGGTTTTGCCGTTCATTGACTATGTCAAAATCGAGCTCAAGACAAAAGACTCGGAGTTTGTTGATTCAAAACATTATTCCTCGCTAATAGAAAATGCACTTGACTGCCTCAGGCAATCGATTGCAGCAAAAAAACCAACCTACATCAAAATTGTCGTTTCATCAAAAACAGAGCTGAACGAATTTGCAGATTTGGTGGGAAAAATTTTCAAAAACGTTGGCACTAGGGATCTTAAGGGTTTTATAATACAGCCGACCTACGGAATAGCAGAACCTACATTGCAGAAACTTTTGAGCTTTTACGATGCAGTTTATTCTTACTATAGTGAAGTGCGTGTAGTGCCACAATTACACAAACTCATAGGTGCTCCATGAACAAGGAACGAGTGCGCAAGCTAGTGCGTGAACTAATAATTGAATTAGGCGAGGATCCAACACGCGAAGGACTGCGGGGAACACCAGACAGAATTGCAGATATGTATGAGGAAATCTTTTCAGGCTATGATTCCGATTCAGAATTATCAGTCCAGTTCTCAGAGGACTCGGACGCAGTAGTAGTCAGGGATATCAAATTTTATTCAATGTGCGAGCACCACATGTTGCCGTTCTTTGGCAAAATCAGCATTGCCTATCTTCCAAACGGCCGAGTCTTTGGTGTATCCAAGCTAGTAAGGCTGGTTGAAAAATACGCAAAACGACTCCAAATTCAGGAGAGAATGACTAAAGACATTGCAGATGAGCTGTACGCACAAGGAGTCAAGGGAGTAATTGTAATGTCTGATGCAGAGCATTTCTGCATGAAAATGAGGGGCGTCAAAAACGATGCCACAATGACATCTTCTGCATATCGCGGATTCTATGAGAGAAAGGAAAACCGCGAGGATGTCATTGCCATAATTCGCAACGCAAAATCATCAATTCTTTGAAAAAGATAAATAATCAACTAAGAGGTTAGGTTTTCGTGGGAGTACACAACAACGTACACATTCCTGGAGAGTCTTGGCCTCACTTTACATGGCTTGCAATAGAATTCTTTATTGTGCTAGCTGGCGCAGCTCTTGGATCTCGTGAGCTCACAAATCTTATCGCAAAAGACGCAACACCTGCAATGCAAAACTGGTACTTTTTTGGAATAATTGCAGCAATCATCCTTGCTTGGTATGTAGGAATCCGACACGGAATTTTGCGCAAAAAAATCCTAGAGACTCGATACTAGGTATCTAGTCCTGTCCTTGATCTTTGCCTGAACAAACGCAGCCTTTCTGTTATTGCAGGATTCGCATTTTCCGCAGTGGTTCTTGGAATTTGCATAGCAACTCCACGTCTGAAATATCTTATCACCAAATCTAGCATATCCTGATTTTACCAGCTCGCTCTTTGATATGCCAGCGGAATATGGCGACCAAACCTTGATCTTGTCTCTAATCCCTAGGTTGATTCCGTCGATTTCTCCCTGATTTAGGGCAGATTCCAGCTTTTTTGCAAAAATTGGGCGGCAGTCAGGATATTTTGTATCGTTAGTGTGGGCCCCATATGCAACAAGGGATGCCTTGAGTGAAAAAGCCCATGCAGTTGCAATTGTCACAAAGATTGCGTTTCTAATTGGCACTACAATGGAATAATCAAATTTTGAGGGAAGCGACTTTTTGGTGCTAGTCAAAACATTGCTGGTACCGTATAGCGATTTCATAAAATCAAGCGGAATAATTTTGTGTTCTTTGAGGCCAAGAATTTTGCGTATCTTTTTTGCAGCTTCTAGCTCCCTTGATGCTCGCTGTCCATACGAAAACGTGATTCCATACAAATCATATTTTTTGGCCAAATGTGCGCCAAGGCACAACGAGTCCAGTCCTCCACTTAGTACCACAACTGCTTTTTTCAATTTAGATCGTTTTTGCGCCGCCACTAGGCTTGCATACCACAACTGTACAGTCAGTTTTTGCAGATGCAAATCCCTTTTTCATTGCATGTGCTATTTTGGATAAATTTGCCTTTTTGGTGGCAAATGAAATGACAGAAGGACCAGCACCAGAAATTGTAACTCCCAGTGCGCCTGCTCTAAGAGCATTTTTCTTGACTATACTAAACCCTGGAATCAGATGAGCCCTTGCCGGCTCTACTATGATATCTTGAATTGATCTGCCGATCAGCTCAGAATCCTTTTGCACAAAACCTGCAACAATTGCAGCTGCATTTGAGAGATTAATCACAGAATCAGCTAGTGCAATTTGTTTTGGCACAACACTCCTAGAGACTTCGGTCTTTTTTGGTGGAACCTTCATCTTTGGCACTGCAACTACTAGTCTCAGATCGGATGGGGGCAAAATTTTGAGCACATCTAGTGGTTTTGTTTTAACTATGACAAATCCCCCCAAAACAGATGCTGACACATTATCATAGTGTATGGAACCAGCACTTGCTCGCTCGCCTACGCCTGCGCATTCTACCAGTGTGTTTCCATCTAGTTTTAGGCCAAACAACCTATCAAATGCTATGGCAGTAGCAGCTGCCGATGCTGCACTGCTTCCCATTCCAAATCCAGCTGGGACTCCTTTTTTGATTTTAATTTGGACTCCACTTTTTATCTTGAATTTCTTTTTCATGTATTGAACTACTAGGCCAGCCGTGTTCTTGCTAGGTACAACAGGAATGGAATCTCCAGTGATTATGGAAACACCGGATTTTTGCTTGGTTAGTGTAATAGTGTCATAGAATGCATCCAGTGCCAGGCCAAACACATCAAAGCCTGGGCCCAAATTTGCAGTAGACGATGGAGCCCTTGCAGTAACGGAATTCATCAGTCTTCAGTTTCTTCTCCTTGGTTAAGAATTCTGCTCAGCGAGCTCTCCAAGTTCACCATTCCCTCACCTGTCGCATTGGACACTGGAATCAGCCCCTGTGCAAAACCAGACAGGTTCAGGCTGCGCAAAATGTTTGTCACAAGAACGTAGGTCTCGCCGTCCGCTTCTGCTGATATGGCATTTTCCAGGGTTTTGAGATTCGTAGTCCATCTCAATATCTCTGAAATTTTGTCTGCAATAAGATCAGTCTTGGTTAGAACATTGATTGTTGGCATTCCCATTCGAAGTCTAATGGATGTGGCAAGCAATGCCATGGAGACAAAGTTAACTGCAGTTGTCACCAGTACCCCATCATACAAAAACAGCGCAGATTTTTGGTCCGCCATAAAATTATTCACAAAATACGGCCCGCTAGTACGATACGCAAATAATTCGATTTGTCCCGGTGTGTCCACAATTAGATAGTCTGGATTTATCTTGTCTGCTTCTTCCTGCAATTCATCCAGCTTGGACGCAACCAGATCATTTGCCATCATCAGTGCGCCGTTTGGGCCAAGGTCGTACTGCTTCATTATGGATACGATATCTACATAATCCCTAATGTCAATGTCCGGCGTGTATGGTAGTGATATCACACCCGGATCCAAATTCAAAATTGCGGTAAACGCTCCGTTTCTGGTGTAATATTCATGAATCTTTGATGTGAGTAGTGATTTTCCAGAGCCGGCAGTTCCCGCAACAAAAATTGCTTTCAATTTGTAAATATCAGAGTTGTTGGCTTATATTTGATTCAGTTAGAAACCTGCTAAAATGAAATGGCGAATTGTTGCATTTGCAGCTAGCCTTGTTCCGTTTTTGATAATTGCCATATCCTTTGATGTCAAGCCAGAGGACGTCTTTGCAGTAGGAATTGTGAATTTTCTAGCTGCCTTTGCAGCAATGATGGGCAAGCTCTTCCTGCAGGGAGTAAAATTCCACTATATCATCAGAGTTTTCCACGGCAAAATAGAATCGTTATGGAGAACAATCTTTGTGAGAATTGGCTCTGAGTTTGTGACAATGACTACGCCAATGTTTGTTGGTGGTGAGGTAGTCCGAATCTACTGGATGAACAAGCGTGGCATGCAGACATCAAAGGCATCCTGGCTTGGCATATTTGAAATTGTAACCGAGGTTCTGGCAGCTGGACTCTTGGCATTAATTGCAGGTGCTGTCGCAATTATGGCAGGCCATACTATCATTGGAATTCTTGTCCTAGGAACCACAATTCCAGTGGTTGGGTTGTGGTCTGGATTGTTCTTTTTGACTGCCAAGCGAGACTTTCGGGTACCCAAAGTCTTTGCTGGCTTGGTGCTAAAATTTAGAAAAGAAAAAGGCCAGCAATATTTAGACAAGACAAACGAATGGATGGCAGACATTTGTGCAATGACACGCCAAAACATTCGTGCACCTCACGCAAAAAAAGCGTTTGCGGTATCGTTTTTAATCTCACTAGCATCTTGGCTTGTCTTTGGAGTATCATTCATGTTCATTTCATTTGGAACAGAGCAGACCGTATCTGCAATAGACTCTATTTTGGCTGTGATGGCAGGCAACGCAATTGGAAACATGCCAATTACCGTTGGAGGCTCGGGCCTCGCAGAATTTGGAACGTGGGCATATCTGTCTCATCTAGATGAGTTCAAGCTAGAATTACCAAGTGACAGCGTAGAATGGGATGCAATCATTGCGTGGAGAATTGCGACATATCAATTACCAATTCCAATTGTGTGGTTTTTGCTAATGAAGATGGCATTGCGCAAATATCAAAAGCCAGCTGAATAGAAAACAACATATCGTTATCAGATAATTCCACAAAACATGTCATTCAAAGACAAGATTGTAGTAATTACTGGCGCATCAAGCGGGATTGGCAGATCAGCTGCAATTGAATTTGCAAACAAGGGCGCAAAGCTAGCTCTAGTATCAAGAAGAAAGGAAAAGCTGGGAGAGCTGCAACAACTTTTACCAAAATCCACAGAAATTCTGGTCTGTCCATGCGATGTCTCTGATAAAGCCCAAGTCCAAGCCATGGCGGCCCAAGTCTTAGAAAAGTTTGGCAAAATCGACATTCTGGTAAATAATGCAGGCTTTGCCATTTACGGAACAGTATCGGATCTATCCATAGAGCAAATCGAGTCCCAAATGCAAACAAACTATCTTGGTATGGTTTACTGCACAAAGAATTTCCTGCCCACATTTCAAAAGCAAAATTCCGGCCATATTGTAAATGTGGCATCAGTTGCCGCCTCGTTTGGACTGCCGGGAATTGCATCCTATTGCGCATCAAAATTTGCCATGCTTGGCTTCTCTGAAGGACTCAAGCACGAGCTAAAAAACACAAACATTGGCGTAACCGTAGTCAGCCCAATAATGGTTAGAACAAACTTCTTTGATCATGAATCATTTAGCAAAATGCCAAAATATTCCCTAACTTCGCTGAACCCAAAAACCGTAGCAAAGGTAATTCTATCTGCATCAGAATCCTCAAGACTGGAAATCATCGTACCTGGTGTAGTAAGAATTGGCGTCTGGCTAAAACACACCATCCCATTTGTGATAAATCCTATTATGGGTGCGGCATTTAGAAAGCTGCAAAAATAATTCTATTCTGATTCTTCTGCGAGAGAATCATCGGATGCAACATCCATCAGCGTAAGCTTTTGCAGCTCAAACTGGTATATTGCAGACATTTCAATTTCCTTTTCTTTTTTCAAAAATTCCACCGTCTTCTTTGCCAGAGGGGCTTTGAGCATGTTTATTGCAAATTCATAGACGACTCCTGTCTGGCAGTCGGATGCCTTGACACTTTTTGGCAGATCTAAAGTCACAATGTGACGCCCATCCTCTACTGCTTCGTATAACTGTGCGTCAATTTTCTTGTCAGATTCATACACTTCTAAAATATAGCCCATCCTCGTTAGCGGCTCTGGCTTTGCAAATTTAGCGCCTTTAATGTCGTCTAAAACCCAGTCTGGGAGCTCGTCCTTCTTTTTTACCAAGATACACCAATCCTATATCTTGTCTTTTTTGCTTTTTTGCCACCAATCTAGATAGTCATAGTGCTTGTCTTCTTTGGTTGGGTCGCGTCTGTTTACTTTTTCGCGAATGTCGCCTACTTGTTCTCGTGTGGCATACAGACCACATCTTTTACAGATGTAGTGCTTTGTTACAGGATCAAACTTCATTGGAATCTCTATTTGCTCTAGGAGCTTTTGGACTCCATCCGGGCTTTCACTGGCAGCCTCTCGCTCAATTACTGCCTTGCGTTCTCTTGCTACACATTCTGGGCAATTAACCAATGACTCTGCCATAAAATTTTTCCATAAAAGCGTTCCCACTGGAAAGCCATAATCTGGTACGCGGATCATTATCATCATCCCTTTCGGTCATTTCGCCCATCGAAATACCGCGTACCAGACCATTCTACTACGATCAAAAAAGCTATTATCTCTTATCGTGAATTTAGCATCTCTGCAGCTAGCTTGGCTGTAGTTTTTGCGCCGTTTGCAACAAAGTTTTTCTGGTATTGTTTTACTGCGTCTACAAAGGAATCATAGTTTTCCTTGAGTTGTGTTATACCCGTTACTAGCTGCTTTGAGTTGTTTGCCAAAATCCCAAGCTTGTGTTCTTGTGCCCACTGGATCTGGTTTGTCTGCTCATCATATACAGGAATGCCGACTATGGGCTTGCCCTTGATTCCAATAATTTCGCCCATTACAGTATGCGAGCCATTAATTACTGCATAATCACATTTTTCCAAGATCGTCTCTTTTTGCGATTCTGACAAAAATCCGACATCTATCTGAACCCAGTCGATTTTTTTCTCTAATGCCTCTGAGATGGAATATACCCTACCATTTGTACCCTTTACTCTGTCAATTGACGGGTCATCCCTTGCATGGGATATGATTCGCCTCTCACCTCTCATGTGAGAAAATGCTTCCTCATATTTTTTGCCAGTAATGTCATTTGTGGATTTGTTTCCAGTTCTCATCCAATAGCCGAATTTTCGACCATCAATGAGTTGCTCCAAGTCCGTCTTTACATCGGATTTTTTCTTTTTGTCAGATGCAAAATGGCCCACATACACTACCTTGCTCTTTACACTTTCAGGAAAATTCAGATTATATTCGCACATCGTATATGGTGGGGGCGAGTCGGCAACGGCAATCTTTGTTGCCTTGGCAATTTGTTTTGATATGTATAGTACACCTGGGTAAAAGTAAAATCTAGACTTCCAAAGCCTTGGCCTAAACTGGTTTGTTATGAATATTGATGGAATGTTCCTGTTTTTTGCCAAAACATTTGGGCCCATATCGCCGTCATTGATTACAAGATCAAATTTCTGAGTATCAAATAACACTCGTTCTGCTCGAAGATAATTCACAACCTGTTTTACTACAGGAGGGTTGCCGCGTATTGGAAGTAAAGCATTGAGCATTGATAGAAACACATCAGGACCGTATTTTCCGTCAATTGGCGTTGGTGCACGTGCCTCATGCACATTTTGTTTTGGGAATTTCTGCAACAGTTTTTGGTAAATTTCGTCCTTGCTTACAAAATGCGCCTCGTATTGCGGTATAAATTTGGGCAGCTCCTCATTTAGCGACATCATTCGGGAATAGTGCCCATTTCCCCACGAATAGATGAACTGCCCTATCTTCATTGTATCATCTCAAGAATTGAGCAATAAATTTTCAGTGATTAATCGAATCCAAAATGTCGTGAATGTTGTTTGGGCCAATCTTGACTGTAATGGCTTGGTGCGACTTGATTGCTTTTGAAACCAAGTCTGCAACATTTATCTTTCCTTGGGAAAATCGAAGCGAGCCAAACTTTTCAATTCTGAACAGATATTTTCCAAGGCCAATCTCTTTTGCCGTATCAATGATTGCCTCATCCATTCCGGCAAGTGCTATCCATGGCATTATCTTGTTTTTTGTTACGACATTCAAGTTTTGCTCGATTAGCCAAATTGGAAACACAAGTGGCGATAATGAAAGGCAGACTCGCTGAATTTTGTATTTTTTTGCAAGCTTGCACAAGATTCCACTAATTGCAAGAATTTTTTGCTGCAAGGCCTTTGCTGAGTCTTGCTTTGGAATTTGGTAAAAGTCCAGCGTCACAGATGGGCTGAGCAACCTTGGTATGATTCTATTTATGATTTTAACTAACTCCATTAGGTTTGCATCAGTGCCATAGCAAACCAAAATTCTAACATCAAATCCCTGCTTTATTGCCTCAAGGCAAGATATTGCGGACAGCTCATCATACACAGAACACAAAATTTGTTGCCCCTGGGAGTTGTACGGAATTCCGCCATGGCCTCTCTCCAAAAATATAGAGACATATGCATTTTTGCTAGTCAAATGACAATGAATCAGCTTGTCATGTTTTGCTTCGGTTCCTGGCTTGCAGTCCATGTCCACTACCTTGTCAATTAGAGCAGATGTTGCAGCAATCTCAACATCCTTTGGCAAATAACCAGTAGAATGGCCGTCAACTCGCACAAAAAATACCTCGCCGCGCAACAGCAGATTGGTTCCTATTTTTGCAATTGCAGGTACCACAACATTGAACTTGTTCTCAACGCGCCTTGCAATCGATATTTGTGCAATTCCAAAAAGATGGTTTATTGCAGCCGATGCAAACACAGGATCGTTTGCATCTATTATTATCAGATCATCATCTGTTGTTATACTAGAGTATTGCAGATTCTGGATTTTTAGAATTTTTTTTATGTTTGATACCAGAAGGCTTTGCTTGTTTTTGGAAAATACAGACGGAAAGACAACCACAAATGCAGGCTCGTTCATTTTTTTTCATGCCATAGTCCGGCTTATAATTCCCTCCAAATAATTATAAGACAAATTTCGGCCATTACCTACAGTTGTATACACAGGAAGAAATCGACAAGGTAAACGCCAAACTCAAAACGCCAGAAGATGCACTCAAATGGGCATACCAAACATTTGGTAATAAAATTGCCAAGGCGTCAAGCTTTGGCCCAGAAGACAGCGTAGTAACTGATATGATTATACAAGTAAATCCAAGGGCACGATTCTTTACACTAGATACAGGCAGGCTAAATCAGGAAACATACGACGTAATGGATGCAATTGCAAAAAAATACAAAATCAATTTTGAGGTAATGTTTCCAGAGGCAGCAGCAGTAGAGGAAATGGTACAAATCAAAGGAATCAACCTTTTCTATGATTCTGTAGAGAATCGAAAGCTCTGCTGTGATATTCGAAAGGTTCGACCACTAAACAAGATTCTCTCAACGTTGGATGCCTGGGTTACCGGTCTGAGACGAGACCAAAACGAAAACCGATCCAAGGCAGCAATGATAGAAATAGATCATCTCCATGGCGGAATAGTAAAGGTAAACCCGATCATAGAGTGGAGCTGGGATCAAGTATTATCATATATCAAAGAGCGAAATTTGCCATACAACAAGCTACTGGACAAGGGCTACACCAGCATCGGCTGTGAGCCATGTACACGTGCAATCAAGCCAGGCGAGGACCTCCGTGCAGGGAGATGGTGGTGGGAGTCTGATACACATAAAGAGTGTGGCCTTCACATGAAACACTAGACATGGATGCAATACGACCACACGGCGGAAGACTGGTAAACCGAATTTCGCAAAAAAACACAGCAGGAATGTTTTCCATTTCTGTTTCAGAAGATCTGGCAAATGACGTTGAAAACATTGCAGACGGAATTTTCAGCCCACTAGAGGGATTTCTGGTAAAGTCAGACTTTGATGGTGTGGTATCAAAGGGAAGGCTGGCAAACGATCTTGCGTGGACCGTACCAATTGTACTGGATGTGGATAAAGAGACAGCGCAAAAGGCAAAGGATTCAGGCGATATTGCGCTAAAAACAACCCACGGAGAATTTGCTATTGTACATGTAGAGGAAACATACACCTTTGATAAAACAAAGACCTCGCAGGCAGTCTATGGCACAACTGACGTGAACCATCCAGGCGTTGCAAAAACAATATCAATGAATGATTATCTGGTTGGCGGCAAAATCGATTACATCAAAAGGCCAGAAGACGACCCAATCCGAAAATACCGATTAACTCCAACTGATACAAGAAAGGCGTTCTCTGATGCAGGCTGGAAGACTATAGCTGCATTTCAGACAAGAAACCCGCCACATGTAGCGCACGAAATGCTCCAAAAAGAGTCGTTTCTCTCATGCGATGGAGTATTTGTCAATCCATTAATTGGCAAGAAAAAATCTGGCGATTTCATTGACGAGGTAATTTTAGAATCTTACATTGTCATGATACAAAACTATTATCCAAAAAACAGATGCACACTAGCCACCCTGCACACAGAAATGAGATATGCAGGACCAAAGGAGGCAATCCACCATGCAATAATGAGGCAAAATTATGGCTGCACCAATATCATAATTGGCAGGGATCATGCAGGTGTCGGAAAATACTATTCACCATTTGCAGCTCAGGAAATCTTTTCTGACTATCCAGATTTAGACATCAAGCCATTGTTTTTTCCGGCATTTTATTATTGCAAAAAATGTCTTGCATTTACAAACGAGCGGGCATGTCCACACTCACCAGACTTTCATGAACAAATCAGCGGAACCAAGCTAAGACAGATAATCGATGAAGGCCAGTCTCCATCCGAATTCATCATGAGACCAGAAGTAGTCAAGGTCATCCAGTCATTCAAAAAGCCGTTTGTGGAATGAAATTCCTGATCATACCTCTACTTGCAATACTGGTAATTCCTGTATATGCACAGGAACACAGCAACCCATCATTGTTGCTGGAAAATATTTCCGTTCCGGCAAGTGACTTTAACAAAATTCGTGAGGACGCAGTAATCATACCGCTAAAGGAAAAACATCCAATATCTTGGCAGGTCACAATCCAAAACAAACTATTGTACTCTAATCCAAACGGCAACGCCATTTTACGACTATATGATGCAAATGTGGAAAACAAGTTTGTCGAAATAGGGATGGGTAGTCCGCCTGAACGCAAGTTCTGGGTCGCACTAAACTTTCCAGAGGAAGGATATCTGCCTGCAACAAGGCTGGACAAGAACGGCTGGTTTGATGGCAAAAACGTGATTGCGGCATACAGCGACTCGCAGGGAATCACAATAAACAATGGCCAGCGAGTCGTAGTCAGCGGAATTGAGCTAAAGAACTTTGTAATTGGCAGCTATTCCGTTTATGGAATGAATGAGGCAACGGATCCTCCGGCAATAAACTCGGGAACATTTACCGTTGATGTACTCTCTGGCGACGCATCAAAGAATCCATTTCATTATTATCCGTTCTTTGTGGCAGGCGGAGTCGGAGCTCTGATTGGTGTGTTACTACTGACTAAGCGCCGCTCTTCATAGAATAATACTTGCAGAGATTTTTTATTTTGCAGACGTCGCACATTGGGGAAATTGGCTTGCAAATGTTTTGGCCATACATGACAAAGGTATCGTTTATTTCAAGCCAGAACTTTTTTGGAATCTTTTCCATTAATTCTTGTTCTGTTTGTTCTGGTGTTTTGGTCTCTACTAGGCCCAACCTATTTGAAATTCTGTGTACATGGATGTCCACTGGAATGGCCGGTTGCTCAAATGCATACACCAGGACACAATTTGCAGTTTTGCGTCCTACTCCTGGTAGGCCAACCAGTGATTCCATGTTTTGCGGAACTTTATCCTTGTATTGGGTGTGGATTATCTTTGCTACTTCTACGATTCGTCTAGCTTTAACATGGTAAAATCCAATAGAGTGGATTATTTTTTCAACATCCTTTACCTTGGCATTTGCCAATTCTTTTGCATTTTTGTAGCGCAAAAACAGTGATTTCACTACTCTGGCAGTGTTTTCATCCTTTGTTCTAGCTGATAGTATTGTCCCAATCAGTATTGCAAATGGGTCTCCTTGTTCTGATTCTCGTAATTCTCTTAGTGCAGTCATTCTTGGAGGCTTGACTGCATTCATAGTATCAATCATACCTGAGAGAATCTTTTGCATGATTTTTTTTGGTGCAAATCCAATAATAAACCTGCAATTATTATACTGACAAGAGCAATTCATACCATGGAGCTAACAAAGGAAGAAGAACTGGCACTAAAGGGAGAATTTGGAGATACACTCGAAACTGCATATCGAATTTTAGTAGCAACAGGCGAGGCAACAAATGCACAAAAACTAGTTCCAATAAAATGGGCGCATCTATCCGGTGTTAACTATAACACAATTGGAGATGCAGGAGAGGAGTTTCTATCAAAATTATCCAAGGATGCCCAAGTAAAAGTAATGACTACGGTAAACCCGATGGGCTTTGACTTTGATTCCGTATCAAAATATAATTTATCAGATGAATTCATACAGAAACAAAAAAGCATTGCAGAATCATATAAAAAAATGGGAGTGATTCCTTCTTTTTCGTGCATTCCTTATGAAATATTTGATCTGCCAGAAAAAGGAACGCAGGTCTCTTTTGCAGAAAGCAATGCAGCAATCTATGCAAATTCCATTGGAAATCTAAAAACAAACAAGGAAAGCGCATTTTCTGCTCTAGCCAGCGCACTGACAGGTAAATCACCATATTCCGATCTGAGAATTGACAATACACCAAACCTTACTATTCGAATGAAAGTGGATCAGCCAGACGAGCTTGCATTTGGAATGCTTGGCTATTTTGCAGGCAAAGTTGCCGATAATGCAGTGAATCTGTCCGGTGTTTCAGGCATGGATAGGCGCAAATGCAAGGCATTGTGCGGGGGAATGGGAACATCTGGTCGGTGCGGCAAATTCATCCTAGATCAAGAAACACTAGGTGCAGAAAAAATTGACTTTGACAAAAAGGAAATGCAAAAAATCCATGATGAGCTAAACACAGCTGATAAAGGTGACATCATAACCTTGGGCAGCCCGCAGCTAGGACTACAGGAAATGGCAGATTTGTCCGCAATGCTAAGGGGCAGGGAATTCTCAAAGAGGTGCATGGTTTTTTGCCCAAGATCAGTCCAAGAGCAGGCAAGAAAGCTAGGGTACACAAATGAAATAGAGCATGCAGGATGTGAAATATTGTCGGACTGTTGCACCTGTCTCTCACCGTTAATTGACAAAAACGAAATTGATTCCGTCACGACAAACAGCATCAAGGGGGCATATTACCTGAATAATTCCAATGGTGTAGGAGTAAATCTCAAGCCATTATCGCAAATCATATCTGATGAGACAAGATGAAGGTCATAGTTGCAGGAAAAGCACAAGGAAAAATTCTCAAGACAAACACTCCAATTAACTTTCTTGGTACGGTTGACAAAAAGACTGGAACAATCCATGATCCAAAGCATGACTTGTATAATATTCCAATAAAGAATGCAATTCTTGTCTTTCCAAATGGTGTGGGAAGTAGTGTTGGTGCCTATACGATTTATTCAATAAAGTCAAATGATTCTGCGCCGTCTGCTATGATTTGCAAAAAAGTAGATCTGACTGTGGCCTCTGGGTGTGCACTGGCAAACATTCCACTGGTAATAGCAACTGAGCAGGAATATGAAAAACTGCAAAACGGTACCAGTATAACACTAGATACTGCTTCTGGAAAATTATAGATCTGTTCGAATTATGGTACCATTTGGCCTTGTTTCTTTGAATATTACTCCCTCAAAGGAAAACACCCTGGTTTGCTTTTGCAGCCAACATTTTTCTGGCAGGCCAGCCTTTTGACAGGTGTGATCTAGAAACTCTTGCTCTGTCCAGCGATATTCTACTGGGACCTGCGGCAACAGCAATCCAGAATAATGTCCTTGCTTTATGATTAGGCCATGTCTACCCACCTTGATCTTTTCTGGCAGTGTAACAGGATTGTCCACTAGAATTTCTTGCGGTGGTGTGAGAATTGTCACCTCAAATGTTATGGTGTCAAGCTCTGTTTTTTTCACAGGGGAAAACCTAGGATCCTCAGTTGCTGCCGCAATTGCTGCCTCTGGTAGTGCCTGCGAGATTTTTCTTGGTAATGGAAATCCAATGCATCCGCGCAAGTTATTTTTTGAATTCAATGTGACAAAGATTCCTGCATCAAATGACAACTTTGATTCAATGTCTTTGCCTAGTGCTAGTATGGTACCAGTATTGACAAATTCTGTGACAATTTTTCTTGCGCTAGAAACTAGCAGCTGGCCGTCTTGGTCTGTTATGCTAAATGATGGCATTTATTTCTGCAGCTAGTTTTTCCAAGTTTCTAATATGAGTTCCCACCCAATAGATGTGATGGCATTGCTTGCACTGCCAAAATTCCTGCACAGATTCTGCAATCTTTGGTGGAACTTTGTCTAGTATTGCGCTTTTTTCTATATGATCTAGCATGCCATTACATAAAGAACATCGAGAATAAATAAACTCAAATTTTTTCCAGCTTATTTTGCGCGCAATCTCCACTAGCTGTTCCTTTTCTGTTCTAGTTTGCAGCTTTATTGTAATGATATCATGTTGGATTGCATTTGTTGCAAGTCTCTCATCCTTGGTTATGATGATCCGATCTTGTTTTTTTGCAGCAAGCACCAGATCATCATCTGGTATTGTATTGTAATATAGGCAGTCAAAGCCAAACATACGTAGTTTTTTTGATATTGTACCAAGCATTGCATCTATGGCAAAACTAGGGCGATTCAACTTTGGTGTTGCCTGATTCTGTAATGTGGCTCTCTCCTGCTGGTAGCGCTCGTACATAGTCGTCAATGTTGAATTGTTTTGCAATGTCTTCTTGCAGTTTGATGAATTCAATTCGCATCCTTCTTGCACACTCTGTCATCTCATCTCCTCCTGGTTCTATTACTGCATAACAGATGCAGATTTTTTTGACTGGTTCTGGTGGGCCGCACATTATGACGTATCGCTCATCATGATATAGTATGCCGACTGCTAGCCTAAGATTTGGAGCCTTGATGAAATTTTTGTGGCCTTCAAGCACAAAAGATCCCCGAGAGAGAAACTGTCCGCTTGGAGCCGCCTTTTTTACCTGATCTGGATTTATCCAGTAAGCACTCATGCCATACATTACCTCGCGCCATGCCCGACTAAAGCAGACAGTTGCCTGTGCTACCTCATTTAGCGAATCAAACGGGAGAGACTCTGGTGTGTCCTTTAGGACAAAAAAGGGCGAGCCAAATATTTCTGCATGAAAGACCTTGTCGTTTTTTGCCAGCTGCTTTCGAATTATGGCAGAGTTTGATGACGAGTCTCTGCCTCCTATGGCAAGCAGGCCGTCTGATGTGAAAAACCATCTGTATCTCTCAAACCATTCCTTTTTCTTAAATTCTGTATAGAAGACTGTCTTTTTGGTTTCCTGGGATTTGGATTTTAGCTTGTCGATTTCCTTTTGGTTTTTTCTCTTGAGTGCCTCAATTGATTCTGTAGCGGCTGATTGTTTTTTTGCCTCATTGTATAGGGTGGATGCAAGTGCGGGAAATGACGACTCGGGATTTATCTGGATTTTTTCAGTATCGATTTTTAGATACAGTATACCACGGTCTTTAACCAGCTCCACATTCTGTGTCTTTAGAATATCAGCTGCTGCTGGCTCTGTAATACTTGTTATTCCGTGGGCAGAAAATGTGTAGAGTGACTTTGCAACACTGGAAATCTTCTCTGCCCTTTCTTTTACTAGAGCAATTGCCTTGTTTTGCTCATCTATTGTACCCTGAAGGTCTGCAATTTTTTTATTTAGTGAGCCAGATTTTGCCTCTTTGCCCTTTTCTAGTATTATTCTGGAAAATATTTTGTCGAGGCCTTCCATGAAACTTGGTGCTGATTCTTGCTCTGAGTTTGGTATTGCAACAGCAATTGGATAGACGTCTAGACCGTCCTCTGTTTTGACAATTGTGGGCGTATGATCTCCAGAAATTATTGTATCCACTAGGGATTTTGTAGATGATACTATATCAGTAATGTTTTGATCTGTAATGATATTTCCTACTGTATCGGGGCTAACATTGGCAGTTCGTAGTATTTCTTCTGCATATTTTGTTGGCAGGCCAAATGTTCTACCAAACCATTTTGCAATTGGTGTTGTAATTGATTTTAATTCTGCAAAGTTATCAGAATTTATCTGAAAAATGTCAATACCTTTTTGCGGTGGAGGCACATAGATAGTTCCTACATGCAGCTCTCTGTGTCGTACCTGGATTGAATGCAGTAATGCAAGCACCTTGAAATCCTTGTTGCAAAGCAAAATGTTTCCATCACCAAAAAATTCGCAAATCAAGACAAATTCCTTGTCAAATCCTGAAAATGTTAGATATGCTATTCTCTCAACACCAATCTGCTCTATTTTGACCAGCTTTAACCGCAAAAGATCATCGCGCAATCTCTTGACAAGCTTGTTTTCTTCTAATGCCTCAATTTTGATTCCAGTAAGCCACATTCCGATTGTAGATATGACCAAGAACAGGTCGGGCTTTTCTGGGTGGTGAAGCTTGAATAAAATGCTGTTCTGGTTTATTGAATAGATGTTATTGACGTAATAGTCGCGGGTTTTCTCAGATATTTCCTTGACCAAAAATGCAAGCTCTATTCCAGCTAGTCCCATGTTACCTCACAAACGCACTCTACTAATGAACTGAATGCGACCAAACATTTTAAACCAGACTCGGTCGAGTCACCTTTAGAAATTTCAATTGAAGCATCCAAAAAAGAAATCGCCAGATCCTTCAGATCCTACTAATGACAAGGCACCGGAGATATCTCAGCCAACTGACAGTGCAGACGAGCTGGAAAGGCGTAAAAAACTACTAGACAAACTGTTCTGGATACGAATAGGCATGGCAGCACTTGGCGGTGTAGTTGCGACATTTCTGTTTGAATCAGTTGAAGGGGAGGAGAGAAGATGGGCATCAATTGGATTTATGATTATTGTGTTTATTGCATCTGCTATTATAGGCAAGAGCATGAAGATTGGCCTGCCGCACTCTGATAGAAAGAAAATTGTGACTACTGGCATGGGAACATACGTATTCCTGTATTTGTTCATGTGGATCTTATCATACACACTGGTACACCTACCAGCAACTGGCGCCATTCCACAAAGCCCAATCTAACATGTGGAATCACAAAACTCCTGGCATTCCAGATGAGGAATTTTTCAGAACCGAAGACGTACCAATAACAAAGGAAGAGGTACGAGTAATACAAATCAGCAAGGGTAGACTCTCAGAGGGAGATATTGTCTATGACATTGGATGTGGCAGTGGTTCTATAACAGTAGAGGCTGGAATCCAGATAGGCAAATCAGGCAAGATCTATGGTGTTGATATAGACAAAAACGCAATAGATCTGACTAGGAAAAATCTGGAAAAATTTGGAATTACAAATGCGGAGCTGATTCTATCTGATGCCAAAGACAAAATTGCAGACCTTCCAATGGCCGATGCCATATTTATCGGTGGTACAGGTGGTGACACAAAGGACATTGTTAAACTATGCAATGCAAAACTAAAGCCTGGCGCAAGAATTGTAATTGGCGTCATACTAATCGAAACATTATATGCAGTACTGGATATGATCTACAAACTTGGTCTATCAGACATTGACATCACACAGGTCACCATATCAAAGAGCAGAAAGACCAGTACCGGTACTATGATGCTTGCAAGAAATCCAGTGACAATAATTTCTGCGAGCAAAACCTAGATTCGCTTTTAACTAGGAAAAAATTTTGATTTATCGTGCATGATTTGATTTGTGTTGGGTGCGGCCCAGGCGATCCGGAACTGCTCACAATAAAAGGAGTCAAGGCAATACAGGATGCAGAAATTATTGCATGTCCTACTGCTAAAGAAGACAAGCCGAGTATTGCACTTTCTGTGGTGGAATCATTATTGGATAAATCAAGGATGCCTGAGATTGTGAATTTGGTATTTCCAATGGTAAAGGACAAAGACACATTGGAAACAACTTGGGAGAAAAATACGAGAATCTTGGCAGGCAAGGTACTGGAGGGAAAAAAAGTAGTATACCTGACAGTGGGCGACCCATACCTGTACAGCACCTGGATTTACCTGCATCGAGAACTGCAAACAAAATACCCGCAGATCAAGATCAATGTCGTACCAGGTATTGTGTCGATGTTTACGTTTGCATCAAAAGCGGGAATTAGTCTTGCAGAAGGTGCAGAGACCATGGCTGTTATACCGTCATGTTATGATTTGTCGCGAGTAAAAGAGACTGCTAGGAATTGTGATACAATGATCTTTCTCAAGGACGGCAGATACTTTGATCAGGTAATCAAATTGCTAAAGGAAGCTGGCTTTTCTGATGATTCTATATTTGCAATTGGCCAGGACTTGGGAACACCAAATGAGATTGTACGAAAGATGACGCTGGGCGAGGTAAATGAATCTACCATGACTACAAAATATTTTTCAATAATGGTGGTAAAGCGTGTCTAAGGTTTACTTTGTTGGGTGCGGCCCAGGCGATCCAGATCTGATTACGATAAAGGCAAAAAAATTACTGCAAAAGGCAGATGTTGTGGTGTATTCTGGCTCTTTGATTCCTGATCAGATCTTGAAAATCTGCAAAAAGGCAAAGATGCATGACGCTGCTGGTCTAGTACGAGAGGAAATCTTTGAAATTCTAAAGGAGGGTGCCATCAAAAATAAACTTACAATACGACTGCATGATGGCGATCCTGCCATATATGGTGCAATACGTGAGCAGACAGACAATTTACAAAAGGAAGGAATCGAGTGTGTGGTTGTACCCGGTGTGACATCGTTTTTAGCTTCATCTGCCGCACTTGGATTACAGCTGACCCTACCTGGAGTTACACAAACCATGATCATAACACGCGCAGAAAAGCGCACCAAGGTACCAAAGGAAGAGCAAATCTCAGAACTTGCCAAGCACAAATCTACTATGATATTTTATTTGAGCGTGCATTTGTTATCTGATATAGTAAAGGGGACAATCAAGGGTGGATATGCCAAGACTACGCCTACGGCTGTTGTATACAGGGCAAGCTGGCCAGACCAAAAAATCATCACGGGAACGCTAGAAGATATCACAAAAAAAGTTTGGGCGCAAAAAATTACGCGAACTGCCATAGTAATAATCGGTGATGTGATACAGCCCAAGTCGTATGAATATTCCAAACTGTATGATAAAACATTCAGTCATGGGTATAGAAAGGCCAAAAAGAACTAGTGAATCAAAAATAAAAAGAAAAAAAGATAGTCGTATTGACTAACTGAATTGTTGTAGTGTGTAGCTTGTACCACCTACGCTAACAGTCCATTGTACTGTTAACGAGTCATTGTTGTTGACTGCAATTCCGGAGAATGTTTGTCTTGCAAACATGCCGCTTCCTGATATAGTAGTGCTGTTGAACAGACCGGATTCTGAGATGGTGACTGTACCACCACTAGTGTTGGTAAATGTTCTTGCCATTGTAATGGATGCACTACCTGTTGATGAGGATGCAGTAGAATTTGACCAAGTTTTTGTGGTTGCAGCTGCTCTTCCAAGTCCTGTTGCTGAAGATTCAGTAACAAGACCTACTTGAGTACCGTTGACTGCTGTTGAACCAGTACCAAGAGCAATTACATCCCATTGGCCAGTTAGGGTACCTGTACAAACAGTTGTACCAGTACCGGCGCCACGAGTGGCTCCGCCTTGGAACAATAATCTCAAAACGCAGTTCTCACCGGTGTTTGAAATCAAGTTGTCTGATTGTCTGTACTCTTTGATGTTTCCATCTGCATCTCTTAGAATTGTCTCAACATGACCTGTCATGTAGGCGCCTGCTTGTGCTTTGCTATCTGTTGATTTTAATCCAATCAAACCAGATGCATTTGCTGCAAACATGCCGCCTACTATGGCTAGGGTAATCCCAAGTATCGCGATACTTGTATTGTTTTTCATTGATCATAGGATATGAATAAGGTATATAGAAATGATGGAATTTTTTTTTGACAAATAGCTCCAAAACGGTCTTTTTACGAATGAATTGGTACCGGTTTTTGCCCTATCTTTGCGGCACGACTGGTTTTTTATTTTACCAAGTGTGAAATACTCTGTGAGAAGAGCAGTCTTTCCAATGTTGTTTTTGTTATTGTTGGGTTTTTCACACGCATATGCAATTGAGCCAATTCCAATCACATATTCTGGAACAATTAGTCAAGCTGAGTTTGATGGTAGGTGGTCTTTTGAATCAGAATGGAAACAAACCAGTCTGAGTAATCATTATTTTGACAATGGAAATGTACTTGTGATCTTGCGAATAGCACATCAAGGTGATCATGTTTATGTCTTTATTGACATGATTAACGATGAGGCAATCAATCAGGGATCCGATAGATCTACTATATGCATTGATAGTAAAAATGAGAAAAATCAATTGCCAGACACAAATGATTATTGCTTTGAGGCTGTTCTAGGATCTGGAGAGGGCCATACCTATCAGGGTGATTCCTCTGCGGACTTTAAACAAATAACAAATCATCCCGAGTTTATAGGAATTAGCAGTATATCTGATAAAAATGATAGATATTCAGGCGTGCCACACCCTGGCTATGAGTTCAAGATTCCAACTGATCTAATTGGACGAGAATCTGTGTATGGATTTTACTTTGAGGTATATGACGATAACACAAAAAAACTGTACACATATCCTCAAAACCAAACCTCTATGATACACACGCCATCTAGTTGGGGCGAGTTCTATTCACCTGACAAATCTCTGCCTGAGTTTGATCTACCATTATTGATGTTAATACCCGTATTTGGCCTAGTAATTCTTCTTACAAAAAAGATATTCAATAATTCAATTGACACAAAAACAGATTCGATCTCTTAATAATAGAATAATTCAATGCAAGAAATGCTCAAGATTGCATTCGTACATAAAACAAATCTCACGGTATAAAGTAAAACGATTCTCAGATCAGCAATATTGGGGTAGACCTCTGCCTAGCTTTGGCGATTTTCGTGCTCAGATACTGATTGTGGGATTAGCGCCGGCTGCACATGGAGGAAACAGAACTGGAAGAATGTTCACAGGAGATAGCTCTGGCGACTGGGTAGCAAAGGTGCTATACCACAATAAACTGGCTACAAAGCCCACCAGTACAAGTGCAAACGATGGATTCTCTCTGATTAATTGTTATATTACAGCGGCAGTTAGGTGTGCACCACCAGACAACAAGCCTACTAAGGAAGAAATGCAAAACTGTTCTTCATATTTGGATAAAGAGATTCAATATCTGAAAGATGTGCAGGTGATAGTGTGCCTTGGAAGAATTGCATTTGATGCAGTATACAGAATTTTAGGCATAAAAAAGGCAAAATTTGCTCAGGGAAATGTCATTAAAACAGAAAACTATGCTGTTTTGTGCAGCTATCATCCTAGCAGGCAGAACACTCAGACAGGCAGGTTACAGTGGGATCAGTGGAATAGTATCTTTGTTTTGGCAAAAAAGCTAGTAAAAGATACACATAATTAAGAAAACAAAAAGAATTTTCGCCAATCAGTCTACTCGTAAGTTGAGGAGCTTGATTGGGACGAAAGTCCAGATGGTGAAGGAACAGATGGAAATCTGTCGCCAATTTGCTGTTCTGCAACTGCTGATGCTTCCTGGAGGATCTTTTCAGTTTCTTCGCTTGAAACATCGGATCCGACATTGAATGCATCGCCTGCTAGTGAGTCCATCATCAAACCGCTGAGTGTCTGTGTCATGGAGTTTAGCTCTGCATCTGCTTCTGGCATAAAGCGTCCCAGTGAGGACTTGAGGCCCTTCATTGTCGACATTGCTGGACCTATTGCTACCATTGCATCACCCAAGTCATGGATGGTGGTCAGGCGCAACTGTACTTGCTCTAGTGCCATTCTTGCATTGCCTAGCATTTTTGTGACTTTGCGGATTTCAGCTAGTTCGTTTGATAAGACACGACTTGCGCTGGTGTCATGCTGTTGCATTGCAGCTACGATTCGTTTGAATAGTTGAGCGTCACGTTCGTGCAATTTGTTTAACATTGAATCCATTTTTGAGATTTGCAATTGCAGTTTGTTGACTGCGGTTTGAATTCTTGGTTTCAATGCGCCTTGTGGTTTAACAGAGTCTCGAAGTCTATCTGCCACGCTTGCAGTGTCCTGACGTGCCCAATTTTTCTCGAAGCCGGTCATGCGAAACCGTTTAGGATTTAATTCTTAATTGGAGTAGTGCAGAATAATCAACTATAGAGTAAATTTAGCTAACAAAGCGTAAATCCTGAAGGGGTAGATAGGTGGTAATGGGCAAGGTAGCTGTCTTTGATTCTGGTCTAGGATCATTGTCTATAGTTCTGGCAATTCGCAAAGCCACCAAGGCAGACATTGTGTATTTTGCGGATCAGAAAAACTATCCATATGGAAAAAAATCATACAGAGAACTAAGAAAAATTATTGAATCAAGCATAGAAATGTTGCAGGAGAAATTTCAGCCAGATGTTATTGTTGTTGGTTCTAATACACCTACTCTGTTATTCCCTGATTTGTTTGAGAATAATGAGGCCATTGTAGGGGTGTTACCCCCTCTTGAAGAAGCTGTAAAGAAAACAAAAACAAGATCAATTGCAGTTTTGGGAACCACAGCAACAGTTCATAGTAGAAAGTTAAATCACTCCATTAAACAATTAAGTCAGAAAAATATTTCTATGACAAAAATTGATGCAACCGATCTTATTGATCTGGTAGAGTCTGGAAAATTTTTATCAAGTCCTAACTATTGTGAAACAAAAATACAAAAATCTTTATTCAAAAAATTTTCTTCAAACAACATTGATGTTGCGACATTATCAAGTACTCATTTACCATTTCTTAATGATATTCTATCAAAACTATTTCCTAGAATTTTATTTTTAGATCCTGCTAACTATGTTGCACAACGAATTGCATTGAGGAAAGATTTCAAAGCATCAAAAAGAAACTCGTTGAAAATTTTCAGCTCTGGTGATCTGAATAAACTGCAAAACACATTATACAAATTAAAAATAAAAAAGAAAATTTCTCATCTAGATATTTTTTAATATTTTTTACAAAAATAAACTTAGATTCATTTTACAACAAGATCTTCTTGGATCAGAATGATAAATCGTTAACAATCCGATTTGGTATCTGTATGGCCTTGTTTTGCCGTATTGGAACTGGCATTTTTCATAAAGTTCCTCATTGCTTATCATAATTTTTTGCCGAACAAACTATGTAAATGTCAGAAAAATTTGATCTCGCATTTGTTGATTTTGTAGCATTAGCTATTAACAAATTAGAAAAACCTGATCGACACATTTCAAAAATTTGGGGAATGAGCTTTTGAATAATCTAAAACTTGTTTCTGCAATTTTAGCTCTGACGATTCTGATTTCAACATTTTCCACATCATATGGAATTATTGTAAAATTAGAAAATCATGAAAATACAAAATTGTTAAATGACATTTCAAAAATTGAATCTTCTAGCTCATCATTAAACACAGTTGTGAATCTTGATGAAAGCTCTACAATAATTAAGAATCAAGAAGTTGTTGTCATATTACATAAGAGTCCAAAAATTGATCGTCAGCTGACCCTTAGAGAAGCAATGGATGTATCAAACAATAGAGATGTTGACAGCTCACTCGTTTTGATAAAGCATGATCATAACCAAGCTATGATGGATCGTATTTTCAATACAAGAAAGATACTACTGGATAATAGTATAGGTTTACCATTATACACTGATACTACTAACCAGGTAAATAGTAGTCTTACTACATCCCTGGATGATAGAACTACTGATCCACAAGTTTTTGATTTATCAATAAATCAATTTGATGACATCTCTTCCGATATCTCAAATATTAATCTGCTAATGATAGCTCCACAAATAGAAATTTTTGATAATATAAGGAACACTGTTCTATCTGCCACTGGTACAGCTCTACAACCGTCTCAACCATTAGTAGCATTATTCGCCTTTTCGGCATTTTTCATTATTATTAAATCAGAAAATTCTAAATCAAAAATCTATGAATATAGTAAAATTCTCTCTTCAATATTCATTGTAATGTTAATCTCATCGGCAATCATTACACCGTTATCTATCTCTCAATCGTATTATGCATATGCTCAAACAATGGATGACCCCACTGAATATGGGCCAGTCATGGAAGATGGTGCACAGGCCAACGCTAGTGAAACCGTATCTGAGACATCGCCTCAACCAGATTCTATTGTTCAATCTCTGGATTCTCAAGAATATGGGCCACAGATACCTGAAGACACACTGACTATCACCAACTCGACCCAAACCATCCCATCCAACGCCACCCAAACCATCCCATCCAACGCCACCCAAACCATCCCATCCAACGCCACCCAAA
>CAYYBJ010000007.1:29825-34478 GCA_964470325.1 uncultured Candidatus Nitrosotenuis sp.
CACCCAAACCATCCCATCCAACGCCACCCAAACCATCCCATCCAACGCCACCCAACCAATCCAATCTTGGAGCTTCAACAACATAGTCAATGGATCGCAGTTTGTTGGAAGTGTAGATCTAAATCAAACTGAAATTGTACTTGATGGTGGATTCATCAAGTCAAATGGAACTCAAACAGCAAATGTAACTGGTATATCAATTACTGCTTGGGTAAACCCTGATTATGAAAATGCTGCATCCTCAATGACTATAATCTCAAAACAAGATGTTTTTGCATTAATTCTCAACAATAATCCTCTTTATCAAAGAACAGCAGGATTCTCAGTTTTTGACGGTATAAAATGGCATAATGTACAAACCAACTCTGAAATTGGATCTGATTGGTCGCATCTAGCAGCCACTTTCAACGGAACAGACATTGCAATATACACAAATGGCACTTTATCTAATTCTGCAAAAACAGTCAGTGGAATTTCGCTTAATAATGTGGGTGTAATACAAGAAGTGGTACCAGAGATATCTAGCTCTGAATCTGATGTTGTAATCGGTGCAACACTTGACTCTCGTACTGTAGACACAGCACAAAATGCATTTTCTGGAAGTCTAGATCAAGTGCAAATCTATGACAAATATCTAACAGCTGTTGAAATCTCTTCAATATACAACCAAACCCTGCCGTTGATTTTAGCAAAATCAATTCCAATCATAACAAACCAGACAATAGTCTTACCTCCAATTAATTTACTAAATAACACCGGACTAAATGGTACGTTGAATACAAATTCGACTGAATTTGTCCTAATTGAATCAAACCAGACAACAAACCAGATGACACTCACATCATGGATTACACCTGACTATGATGTTGCATCAGATGAAATGACAATCATTGCAAAAGAAAAATCATTTGTTTTGTCGTTGAACAATGTAGTTGATCCTCAGCAGACAGGAAAATTTGCAGTCTTTGATGGTATTAGATGGACTGAAATCTATGGCCAGAGTAAAGTGCAAAGCCTCTCGCATATTGCAGCAGTAATCAATGGAACAGAGCTTACACTATACCTAAACGGAACATTCCAATCTGCGACAACACTTCCTGATTCATTTGTGATATCTGAGGGCGACTTGGTTGTAACACCTGCAGAGGTGGCAAACACAGACTCTGATATTATAATTGGAGCATACCAATCAACACAGAGAGGAGAGGCACAACTATCAAACAAGTTTGCAGGAATAATAGAAGAACCGGCAGTATACTCAAGAGCATTAACACAAGATGAAATAAGACAGCTCTACACTATCCGTACTGCTCAACAAATGGAGATTGCTCTTGTTGATCTAATTGGATTCAATGAGGAAAATCGACTTGAAAATCAGATCTATGAGAACATAACTGGATTGCCAGACATAGAACTAGAGGTAAATCCAACTCTTGACTCTGGCAAAGACAGCTATCCAATCAATGAACAAGTTGAGCTCAGCCTCCAATACTATGACCAAAATGATGTGATGCTCAAAGAACTATATGAAATGCAAAACGAATTATCGTCATTAATCCAACAAACCGAACAAAGCCTAACTCAAACTGAAGAAGAACTAGCTGAAAACATAGAGGTCCCAATTGAAGAAATAGATACAACTGAAGAAAACAATAATACAACAGAAGAAGAAAGTGTATCTGAAGAAAACCAAAACACCAACTCAACAACAATAACTACATCATATCAAAACACTACTGAGGATCAACCGCAGAGTGATGCAAGTGCAAACCAAACTTCCTTTGCTCCGATAAACTATCTTATTGGATTCTTTATCCCAAATGCACACGCAACTGACTCTACTGAATTTGAGACAGAACATGACATTAGCACTTTACAACAAATTGCAAAGACAAAAAACAAGATCAAAATACTAAAGGAAAAGTTTAACATTCTACGGCAAAACTATACTGCAAACAAGCAAGTTGCATCAGAGATAATCAGCGAAATTGAGTCATTATCATCTGATCTCAAATCTGTTGGCACAAACGCAACAGAATCTGGTGTGCAAGAAGGACAACAAATTACCACTCTGGCAGAAAACCTTGCACAGCTTGGCATGGACAACTCTATTGAGCCAATTGCAGTACAGCAAGACTTGTGGCAGGAACAGAACCAAACCATTACGACAAAAATCTATAACGTTGCAGGAATGCCAACCGATACTGTAGTCTACTTTGAAAAGATTCGTGACGGCAAGTTTAACATCAAGCTCTCACCCACTGCAGAAACAAAGCCAGGTATCTATCGTGTGGAAACCACACTAACAGTAGACGGTCAGGAATTCATTTTAGAAGGTGAGTTTGCGTGGGGTCTTGTCTCTGTTAACAGCAAAAAGAGCATATACAAGCCTGGACAAACAGCAGAATTTGTAATTGTGGTGCTAGACAAGCACGGACACCCAGTGTGCGACTCTGATATTTCCATGACTGTAACTGATCCAGCACTACAAGACACTATACTTGCATCTGGAAACGGAATAACACCTGGACAAGAATGTGGTCTATATGCTGCACAATACAGCACATCAATTGAAGGAAACCACACAATCAATGTATCTGCAATAACAAAAGACGGCACAACCTCATTTTCAACATATTTTGCAGTACAACAAGAATACGACTATGACATAATAAGAACCGCGCAAAGCAAGCTAGACCCAGTATCCAATCCAAACTCATTTACAGTCATAGTTGATGTTAAGTCATTTGTTGGCTCTGGTCCAGTGCAAATCCGTGAATTTGTGCCAGCAGTATTTGATGTCATAACAGATGGAACAATACGAGAGGTAAATGGAACCAAGATAATCACCTGGAACAAGGATCTAGTGGATTCTAAGACATCAGTATCATATACATACGCAATTCCACTGGAATTTCCGCAACTCTATGCACTTGGCAAGCTCGAAATCGATAATGGTTCTACTATATTCACAGAGGCAAGAAACTGGTATGTGGCAGCCGATCCTCCAGTATTATCACTGGAAGATGGTATGATTGCATACAGATCAAGCACACTTAGTGGAACCAGCAATCCAAAAATCAGAATCTTCAATGCGTCTGGAACTGGAACATGGGGAAGCGAAATAGAGCTCGCTACTGCCTCAAGCCCAATTACAAACATGACTCTGAAATATTCTAGTACTTCTGATAGAGTCGTATTGGTAACGCGAAGTGTGGACGATCTATTGGATGCATACTGGTGTGATGGAAACTGTACCAATACAAACAATTGGAGTCGGCATCAAAACATTGGTTCCACCATAAACGGCAGAACAATGCCATTTGCTTTGGAATTTGAGACAAAGACTGGTGATGCTGTACTGGTGTACGGCGCCGCAAATGCCACCACAACAGTAGATCTTGCATATCGTGTACTGAGTGCAAACAGAACAGTCTGGACACAGCAATATGGAATAGATGACACAACCACAGCATCTGATGTCTCGTACATGTCTGTAAAAATGGCTGCAAATCCACTAGGCTCAAGTGATGAAATGGTTATGCTTGGAATGAGTAATGAAGGAAGTCCTGATACAAACGCGTGGGTCTGGGATGGAGGCCAATTCAGATCAAGACAAGAACTGCAGGCAAACTATACCAATGGTGCAGGAACAATTAGCGATCCTATAGGTGTTGCATATGCATCTGATGGAACCTATGCTATGGCAATGTCAGCTGCTGATACTGATGGAGACATTGTCAGCTACACATGGAATGGCAGTACTTGGACTGCAATGACAAAATTCGATGAAGACTCTGGAAGTGCTAGTTCGGATACGACATTTATCATACCAAAGGCAGATCCTGCCACAAACGACATGGTGGCAGTATATTCATCCACTGATGCAAGCCCTGATCTTGGTTCTGCGTATTATCCGGGTACTGGAACTACGTGGACTACAGTAAACGCAAACGTCGAAACATCCATGCACGCAACTGCAAGACAAACAAGACCGTTTGACTTTGAGTGGTTTGCCAGCTCAAGTCGTGCTAGATTCATTTATGATGATTCTACATCTGCTACTTCAATTAGAAACAGAACCGCAACAGGCACTGCGTTTTCCTCAGCTACCACAGAAGGTTCTATGACAGTAGACTCTGGCGAAAGTCGAACTATTGATGTTGCAAGAAATCCAAACACAAACCAAGCCGTGGACTTGCTTGGAATCAGATCTTATGTGGTGAGTGGCGGAATAGCGCTCACTGCATTTAGAATTGTTTGTGGATCATGTACTGGTAACGGTGGAACATATACCAGCTATGGCTCAACCGCAATTACATCAAGCACAGGTACTGCAATTGAAAGTCCTGGACCCTTCTCATTTGCCTTTAATGTTAGAGGAAAAAGAATTGCACTAACAGAAAGCCTTGGGTTCACAGACCAAGACTCTATAGTCAAGATCCTAACTGAACAAGTAGGCATCTCAAACTCCAAGATCAACATTGTCACTCTCTCAGAAAAGCTAGGCATCTCAAACTCCAAGATCAACATTGTCACTCTCTCAGAAAAGCTAGGCATCTCAAACTCCAAGACAGAATCAGTTAGTTTGTCTGAAAAACTAGGAATCCAAAGTGGTAGGATGCTACGTGTTGCTGTAGTAGAAAGATTTGG
>CAYYBJ010000007.1:34578-34973 GCA_964470325.1 uncultured Candidatus Nitrosotenuis sp.
AACTAGGAATCCAAAGTGGTAGGATGCTACGTGTTGCTGTAGTAGAAAGATTTGGCTTACATGATCAGGTAGCCAAGACTGCAATTAAAATACTAACAGAACAAATCGGTGTTTCAGATCAAATCGCAAAGACTAGTACCATTGCATTCAATGAAAGACTGGGCATTACCGATACAGTCACCAAGACTACCACAGTCACACTCTCTGATCAGCTAGGAATCACAGACAACACAGCTAGAACCGCATCCCTCTCACTCTCTGAGAACCTAGGAATCACAGACAACACCACCAAGACTACCACAGTATCCCTAACCGACAACCTAGGAATCACAGACAACACCACCAAGACTACCACAGTCACACTCTCTGATCAGCTAGGAATCACAGACAACACA
>CAYYBJ010000007.1:35073-38708 GCA_964470325.1 uncultured Candidatus Nitrosotenuis sp.
CGCATCCCTCTCACTCTCTGAGAACCTAGGAATCACAGACAACACCACCAAGACTGCAACTATCTTATTGACAGATAAATTGGGAGTTACTGATGCTGTTACTAAATCCACAACAAAATCTCTATCGGATAATCTTGGAATATCTGATACTGTCACAAAATCAACAACAAAATTATTGTCAGAGAATCTAGGACTACAAGATGCTGTAATAAGCACTCCACTCAAATCACTATCTGAAAGATTGGGATTCAAAGATAACATAGTATCCAAGGGCGGATGGAGAATTGAAGCAAGAGATACGTCTGACACATTGATTGGAGGAGCAACATACACAATATCACCAAATCCAAACGGTGGAAGCTTGTTTACTGTAACAGATAATGATTCCAATGATCTTGATTCTACTCTGGGTAGAGTTGCATTCACACAAGCACCGTTTGGCACTTATAATGTAACCATGATCACTATGCCTTCTGGATACAATGTACTTGGTAACAGTACATTACATGAGGTACATGCAACAAACATTCAAGGAGTGTCTCTATTCAGAGTAGTGCTTCAGAGCGTATCGCTATCACAACTTGCACCAATTGCAATTACAACCGCACCAGACCTAAATAGCACTACTTATACGTCTTGGACTAGCACATTTAGTGCAACCATTGTCAATGGTTCATCCACTTCAACAATTAGCTCAGTAATCCAGTTGCCATCAATTGTATCTGTAGGGAACTCAACTAACCAGCTAAATGACGCAATCACAAAACAAGCGTCAATCAGACTAGACACTTCATTTGCATCGCAGACATCTGGCCAGACAGTTATCAACACATTAGGCATACAAAACTATACTGTTTCAACTTCACCATTTATCACCTCAGTAATCCCAAGCGTGGTTACGGCGCCTTCAGGAACATCTCCGCAATTCGTAGCTACACCCCCATTGAATAACATCGTTCCTGGACAGGCAATAATAGTACCAGTAGAAACAGCACTATTGCCATCATATGGCGGACTAGTACAACTCTCAGTTGATGCAATGGATGGAAAATCATCCACTGGAAATGCCAAAAATGACTGGTTTGTAGTAGAATCTGCATCATCAATTCCATCCTCACTAGGAACCTCTGGAATTACAAATGATCGAATCAACTTGTTTGTCGATGTAAGCTATCAATATGAAGTATCTGGAAAAGGATTCAACTGGGGCAGTGAAAGCAATCATGCTACAAAACCAACATTGACGTTAAGAGTAGCAAAATCAAGCACAGTTGAATCTGACGCAAACGGATGCCCAATCATGACAGCATACATACTAAACAGATCAACTAGCACATGGGTACAAACCGGTATCAGCATTACCACTCCCTCCTCAGTAGATGCAAACAGCTGTGACGTGGTATTGTCAACTCCACACTTTAGCGAATTTGCATTATCATCAAAATCAAAGGCAACTGCAAGCTCATCAAGTGCAACAAGCTCTGGTGCGGCAGGCGGAGCTGGTGGAAGCGGTAGTGTTGGCGGTACAACAACAGGTACTGTTGGCGGTACAACAACAGGTACTGTTGGTGCTCCAGGAACAGTCGCAAATCCAATCATTCTGTACCAAGCACAGTATGACACTTGTGAGAAAAACATGGTGCGAATCATTGCAGGAGTGTATGGTTCTGAAGCCCCACCACATGTCAAGATTCGAACCCCAGACAGAGAGGTATATTCCGCAACACTAGCAAAGGACCAGCCATATCTAGAGCACAACAAGATACTCCAAGTCAGCAGATATGTCTACGAGGCACCAATAAACAGAGATCTAAAGTACTTTGTAATCACTGCAGAGCAGGTCAACGGAAGAATTGCAACATCTACATCATACCTAGTCAATATCTATGGCTGCTCTGATACCATAATCATCAACCCAATGACTGATCTGGACAAGATACGGGTAGACACAGTAATCGAAGAGGGCAGACCAAACATCTTTGACGTCAAGTTCCAGATAGGATCTTCCAAGCCAATATCATCTACTGCAGTAAACCAGTTTATTCAGGGTAACGAAAAAGTCACCGTATCTGGCATAATTGACTCTCAGACAGAATTAAGACGAGCAGAACTACGTGTAGTCACTGGTGGCAACAACTATACTGACTATGCAGCAGTAAAGATGGATGTCACACCACTGACTGGCATTGCAAACACATACTATGTCTCTGCCGAATTGCCAGTATCTTTTGTACAAACACCGGCAATCATCTATTGGATACACGTAGTAAACCAGGAAGAAAAGATCCAAGCATCCGCGAAATACTATCTGGGTGTCAAGCCAACATATCCACTAGATGCAAGACTGGAACTAGACACACCAACTGCAAAGTCACAAGGCTCAACCCTCAGACCATCTGCATATGTGTACAATGAAGGCAAGCCACTCTTTGGCTCTGTATCATTACTAGTAAATGGCAAAGTAGAATACACATCAAGCGAATACATCTTCAAGGATATCACCGCAATTGACCTTGCATGGAATGTACCAGAAGATTCACAGACAAGCTATGACATCAAGGCAAGACTAAATCTCTATGATAAAGAGATTGATACCGCATCCACCACAGTCAACACATTCAAGTCCACAAAATCGTATCCAATCTCTGATGTGATTAATGTCCAGTCCATAGTAGACAAAGAGCAAAAACTAGTGGCACGAGCAGGATTGCTATATTCATCTGATGCAAATCCTGGCTTGCACTATAGAGTAGTGTCACCAGACGGCAAGTGCGTCATCGGCGGCTCTGACTCTTGCGCAGTAAAACAATCTACACTAGGCAAGAGAGGAAATGCAGAAAGCATCGAGATTAACGGCCAAGTCTTCCGAATCAGATATTCCGGCCAAGACAGCCCACTGGAGCGATTCAGCATCACATCCGTTGACCCAATAGAAGGAGTCTGGAGTGTATCACTAGAATCAGACAGCATAATCCCAGAAGCACATGCCTCAGAAGACACTCAAATCAAGATAAAATACAGAACAATGTTTGCCAAGCCGATCACGCTAACCTCAGATCAGGGCTCCTAAGTTTTCCGTTTTGGAACCAAAAATCTAGTCGTAATTCCATAGACCCTATATTGGCTGGCTTGTAACCGTGCCTAATGAGGTCTGGCTGGTCCAATTCGGTATTCCCAATTTTGGTATTCCATAACACAGATTTAATAGATTCAAGCGAGGTTCTTACTCAATGAAGACGTGGATACTTGTCTACTTGGTAGTATTTACCATGTTTGCAGTTCCTGCCCAACAAGGCTTTACAATTCCTAGAGCATTTGCAACAGGGACAATAACTTGGGACGGCTCTGCAGATTCTAACAATGATACTTTCCCAGACGGTGATGGAACATCTTGGGATGATCCAGATAACTGGGATCTTCAAAGAATACCAGTTGCTGATGATAGCATCATAATAACAAGTGGGGCAACAGTTGATCTTAATGTAGTTTTTACTCTTATTGGAACACTAACAGTTCAAAGCGGTAGCGCCCTTGACATAAATAAAGACCTGATAATAGATCTTGGAGCCACTTTCACAAATGATGGTACTGTCACTAATTACAAAGAAGTGGAAAATTCTGGAACCATCATTAAT
>CAYYBJ010000008.1:0-36866 GCA_964470325.1 uncultured Candidatus Nitrosotenuis sp.
ACTAGAAAAACTCGTCCAGTGAGTTTTCTCGAAGGGCTTTGGCATCATAGCCTAACTTTACCAGATCGGACGCAAACTCGTCAACAAAGCCATGAATGGTATAGATTTTCTGCGCTCCACTTTTTCTTACCAGCTCGATTAGTTCTGGATAATCACAATGGTCAGACAGCGGTATTGAATAGTCTGACTTTCTACCAAACGGCACATTTGACTTTGCCCAGCCTGAGAAGCCTATTGTGATTGCCCCATATTTTGCCTTCATCTGCTTGATGAATGAGTTGTTTTCAGACATTAGCGGGCAGATCATCACCCAAGGCTTTTTGTCCAAGAGCCCCTTGGATTCGGCTTCAGTGTGTCCCATCGCCTCTTTGAGTGGAATTCCAAGACGATTATGTAGTGCATTCATTTCTTTTACAGAATCATGATAGTACAATGGTTCCCAGTGGCCAAACAGATTCGATATGGTCTGTGCTTTACCAAGCTGATATCCCATCAGTATAACTGGCTTGCCTTTGTGGTATAATTCTGATATTAGCTCATTTACTTTTTTTAGAATCTCGTCTACTTTTGGAAAGACAAATTCGGGCTTGCCAAATGTGCACTCCATTATCAGGGTGTGGCATTTTGGAATGGTTGCGCCCCTTAGAAATCCCCTATCACGTGTGCAAATATCGCCAGTATAGAAGATGTCATGAAATAATGCTCCCCTCGCACCCAAAATATGGCCAGAATCATATAGTTTGAAATCATCCAGGTGCTCCACATAATTTGTTAGTGTACGTCCACGAAGACTGGCTATTTCTCTAGTTTCTCTAGTTGCCAGGACTAGGCCGCCATCACTGTTTGGCAGATGGTCCGAGTGGGCATGGGACACAAAATTGATACAGTTTGGCTCGGCCGTCTTTGGGTCCAAATTTATCTTTTTGCCATCTATTGTGCAAACTATGCCCATTTTTGTCATTCGTATGCTCAAGTACAACCTGAGCAGAATCTGCATCCGATTTAAGTCTCGGCTTTGATCTAATCTTGACCATAATACAAAAATCTGTAAAGCCAAAAAAATAGGAAAAATCGAGTGTCCAACCCACTTGGCTAGAATTCGAATCGATACCACTGTATCGGCGCAAGAGAGCAAAATCAAGTAGCACTTGATGGCTAGCTCAATTGTGCAATTGGACACTTAGTTCCCTTACATTTTCGAATCAGGAAATGTATGCTTGTAAATTATTTAATTCGGATCATGCTTGATCTGTAAATCTGTTTAACTAAAAATTTAAAACACAATAATGCTGAAAAAATGTCCAGTTTTGTATTAAAATGCAAACAAACGTTTAATGTTATTATGCCTGAGTGCAGACAGCTAGGATTGTACTGCCACTTAGGTCTTCTTGTGCCAAGCGAAGCGATACGCTAATTTTGTTTTTGACAATGTCGATTTTGATGTTATCAAAGACGGATCTGTATTTTGAGACCTTTTTGCCATCATTGGTTGTGATATATCCAGATGGAACCAACAAACCATCATCAATTAGCGAGTTTACCTTTCTATAACCAGATGTCTGTGCAATGCTACACAAATCAATAATCTGAGATACAATTAGTGGGTTGCCATTTAGTGCCCCAAGAATCTTTTTCTTGTCATCATCTCCAAATGAGCCTAAAATGACACCTGTCAAGACGGAATTGTCGATTACTAACCATGTTTCGCCGTTGACAGTATTTATTGTACAAATACTTTTGAGGAATTTTTGCTCAAGACCGTCTGCTGCAGCCCCAAAGTATTCACGTAACACAGAGTCTAGCTTCTGGAATTGCTCCAAGGATTCAGTCAGTGTAATGCCAAACTTTTCAAACAACCTATTTTCGATTTTTTGTACGGTTCTGCTGCCAAGGTTCTCACGTATAATAACATCTAGCGACTTGGCGAAAAGTCTGTCCAAACCGGTCATACCATATTACCAAATTCCAAGTATATTACCATTTCCACTCATGGGCATAAGAGTTTAATATTATTTTGTCATTTCCAAATATGGTAATGAGTATATTCCTAGCAAGTGCTAGATCAATGGATTTGCAGGATGAGTCAGACGAGGTAAACCCGACTTTGCAAGTAACAGATGAGTTGTGGTAATCAAAGATGGTCACTGCCATAGTAGTAGACGATGATGTCGATACCGTGGATGTATTCTGCGACTATCTAGAGATAAAAAATGTGCAAGTTGTCGGCAGGGGGTATAACGGTAAAATGGCAGTAGAATTGTATAAAGTCCACAAACCAGATGTGGTGTTTTTGGATCTAATGATGCCAGAGTATGACGGACTATATGCCCTAGAAAACATTCGAAAGATCAGCCCAGAAGCAAAGATAATCATAGTTACTGCAGACCTAAGGGACGATACTGCCAGCAAGCTAAGTAAGCTCAAGCCGACGCGCGTGTTTATCAAGCCATACGATATTGAAAAAATCAGTCAAATAGTTGGAAGCATTAATTGATTATTTTGCAGATTTTTTCTAGTGCTTTTTCTATTCTCATTATTTCCGCCTGAACGGATTTATCATCAGATTGGTGTTTTATTATCTCCAAGGAGGTGCTAATTACAAAGAGCGGGTCCCGTATGCTAGATTGTATGAGTTCTGACATTGATCTATAGTATGACATTCGCACTAGATATAAAAAACCAGTCTGCCAAATTTGGAAATCAGGATTAAATCTAGGCAGCTAGTTTGAATCTAAGATGATACAGTCCAACGGCCACTATCACTATGGACGAAATTGTAAAGGGATTTATCGATTCTAAAAGGTATGCACCAGAATACACAATGCCAAAAGCAGTACTTGATGAATAAACCAGTATAGTCCTGACAGCGCCAATTAGTCGTACCGCAAGCACAAAAAACAGCACACTTCCTCCTATTCCAGCCACACCGATAAACGATAACAATGTAAGATCAGAGGAAGTAATTGTGAACGGAGCATTAGTTGCCATCATGAGTGCAAAGCAAATACCTGCTCCAGATAGGGACATGACTTGGACAACTTTGGCAGTATTAACATTTCCAGCGTGTTTTGCAATAAATGTGCAAATACAATAGATGAAACCAGAAAGCAAAACCATCGCGTCCCCAAAGACAAATTTTGTGAATTCAAACTTGTGTTCATAAATGTCCGATGCAATCGGCATAAAGATTGCACCAGCAGCAATTAGGATAAAGGGCAGTATCTCTTTTTTTGCTAGATACTCTTTGTACATTATCATTCCAATCAGTACAGTAAATACAATCTCACTATTAGCCAAAATAGATGCATTAGTTGCGCTTGTTTCTTTTAGACCGTATGAAAAGGCCAAGGTCGAAAAAGCAGATGCAACACCATATATGATCAAGACCAGATATGATGATTTTTTTACCAGAGTTTTTGGTTTTTGTAGTTTTGATATTGGTGTAAAGACCATACCGGTAACCATATACATAATGAACACCACAAACAACGGATCAGTTGGAACAACTCCTGCCACACTAGGATCTATGATAGGCTTTGAGATCACATCTGGTAATGAAGACAACGCAGCTGCAATTATTGCAACTACAAATCCCATTGTGCTAGCAGATTTGATTTTGTAAAATCTAGCTAGAACAGTGTTAACTTTGTGGAATTCCATTACTATTGACATATCATCTCACGATTCCCATAATTGGAAATGAGTCCCTAAATTTAAGATGGATCTTTCTTAGTAGACAAACTCACGAACAGCCTAAGAACAACAACAGAGAACAAAATTGTATACTTTTAAGATAGATAGCACAAATTAACATACTTGACAGAATCGCGCGCCATCTCAGACAATCTAGGAGCCAAAATAGATTACAAGATAATCTGGATAATAATCGGATTATCAGTCATATATCAAATTGTAAATTATTCAATTAAAGATATCACAGACGCGGAATTCAATGTAATTGATGTTATTGAGTTATCTCTGCAAGCAGCTGCAATGGTGACTGCCTTTTTCATATCAAAGCTGTATTGGCCTGGCAAGATTTTTGGCAAGGCATACTTTGCACTAGGGATCGCATTTGGGATGTGGCTGGTTGCCGAATTGATTTGGCAAGTTTACGAAAACATTTTGTTTATAGAACCATATCCATCAATTGCAGATATTTTCTATTTTGCATTTTATCCATTTGCAATATATCACATGATAACGAACATTCGAGGTTTTGAAGTAAAGTTTACTAAAAGAACAATTACGTGGATGACAATCATTCCAGCTGTAATTCTCACCGCATATTCGTATATTGCAATAACAGAGTGGGGAGGAACAAATTTTGACTATTATTATTCGCTAATCTTTGTGACTGCCGCATCAATATCAACATCATTCGCTATTTTAGGCGCATTAACATTTAGACGCAGTGCATTTGCAGTAATATGGTCATTACTGGCAGTAGGACTGTTCTTGCACATATTTGGGGATATTTGGTATTATTATCTTGAGATATTTGGAGAGTATGCCGATACTCATGTGGTTAATACATTATGGCAAGCTGGATGGATGGTAATTATCTATTCTTTGTACAAACATCAAAAAGTCTTGTGATATGGTTGTGGAATTTTGATGCTAGATACTTCGGATAAATCTACCATATTTACAAAATTATCAAAGCGATGAGACTGGACTATTTCAGGCACAAAAATCTCATCTCTAGCATCCATAGAGTCAGATACGATTTTGCCCTCGGTTTCCAAGGTTTTTCGTAGCTTTTTATCAATTGAAAAGATTCTCTGGTGGGTAAGGCCATCATAAAAGCTGAGATTTGAGCACCCTCGCTGATTCAGCTTTTCATCAATAAATGCAGAATCTAAAGTAGGAATTGATGTGTCAGATGCAAGCACAAAAGCCCATTCCTGGCCAAATAATGGAGTATAGGCAACATATGGGACTACATGATTGAAGACTGCCTTGAGTGTTTTTACTATAGATGCAAAACGTGTTGCGTATCTATAGTCCGCAGAGTTCGCCGCAGTTGCAAACATTCCTCCAGAATTTAGTTTGTTTTTGATAAGCTCAAAGAATTCTTTTCTGTACAGAGGAGCTGCAATATCATCATGATGAGGCATAGTAGTGTCTAAAAATACACAGTCGTATTTTGAATCAGATTGGAAGAGAAATTTTCTTGCATCATCATGGTATAGCCTAGTGCGCGGATCTGAAAACGATTCTGACGCATAATTATACATGCTTTTGCAAATGTCAACCACTTCTTTGTCTATATCCACAATGTCAACACGACTAACAGTTTCATGTCTCAATACTTCTCGCAGAGTCAGGCCGGTTCCGCCGCCACCAATAAAGACTTTTTTCGGTTTTGGATTCATTATCATAGAGGGATGTACTAGGCATTCATTGAAGATGTGTTCTTCGGATTCTGAAGATTGTGGATCGCCATCTAGAAACAAGACGTTGCCAAAGTCAGGGGTTTTGACGATTTCCAGTAATTGGTATTTGGTTTTCTTTGAGAATATGCATTTGTCAATTTTGTGAAATATCTTTTCGCCCTCGCCAATATCGACATATTTCCACATTTGAAAATGAGGGGCAAGTGTCATTATTAAAGATCGCGTTTGAAACGAATTATTAGATAAAAATCAGGTAGCATTTCTGTAACAACATCACAAACTACTACCAAAGCCTATCTAAGGTCTATTTTATCGGATTTTTTCTCTTTTTTAAACAACGACAAATGGTTGTGCACACCAAATGACAACAATACGTAGTTTAGGTAGAATAGAATCTCAAATGGATTTCCAGTATAATATGAGTCATCTATTTGCCCAAGCAAAAATGCAGTGTCTGCTGCAAACAGCAATAAAATTCCAAGGCAGATCAATGTCCACATCAGATTCACCTGCCCTTTGAAGAACAAAACCACACCAATTATGGCTGGAATTGTTACCATTGAATCAAAGACAGGATATGCTGCACCCAAAACAGTTTCCAAGCCACCAGAACCATCTGTATTTCCCAGCACAAAATAGAGACTAGGAATCAACACTCCAATTGACACCACACATACAATAGCAAAGATTTTCTTTGTAATTGCCGCCCGAACTGGTTGCAGATACGAGACAAAAAACATTAGCAAAAAAGGATAGCCAATCAAATAGAACACATCTGCAATGGATGGAAATGTATCTGCTTGCAATATCAGTTCTTGGTGAATCCAAAGCATTTCTGCTACAAACCACGACACTGCAAATCCCGCAAATGAAAACCATGCAAGGCCGTGTGTTCCACTCAGGCCAAATCTGGATGCCGTCAATAGCGTCAAGGTCAAAAACGAGCCAACAATTGGAATGTATGCAAGATTCCCAACCAAAGATGCGAACTCGTGCGATACCAGATTTGCCACAAGATTAAACGAGATAACAGCAATTACTGATGCGATTAGATATTTTTTTGATAATATTACATCAAGTGTGGTTTGCATGACCTAGCCCAGTGCCAAAACAAATTTTTGGATTGGGTCTTGCGATGAAAACTCGTCAAGATCAGATTTTATCGAGTTGATAATTTTCATGTGCGCATTTCCGTATAGATCCGCTAGAATTCGCTTGAGATATTCCGGATGATCATAGCAGTCGGGAATAAAGCAGCCATAGTCGTCCTTGAGGGTTTTTGTTACTTTTTGGTACACTGGCTCTCCTAGGTTCAAAAGCGCCTTTTCTACGGCAAATGCAACCAGTGCTTTTTTTATCTGCGTCTCCGTGGCATCCATGAGTGTGATCTTGCCTTTGAGATATAAAAACACGTCTGATGTTTTGGAGTTTGGTAATTTGCCCCTTTATGCGGATAATGTTTGCACAAAACAGACTAGACCAAATATTGATGAAATAATGATACAAAGTCATGCATCCTAGGAAGACACCTAAAGAAAATGAGGTAGACAGACTACTAAAGAACGCGCAAGAGGATGCAGAGCGACTCTTAAGACATGCAAGAGAAGATGCCGACAGGTTACTAAAAAATGCTCAAGAGGATGCAGAGCGACTCTTAAGGCATGCAAGAGAAGATGCCGACAGGCTGCCCAGAGACCAAGAGCCAGACTCGCCCCAAGCGCCAAATGTATCCATCAAAAAAGACAAACTCTACACAATTGGAGAAATGTCTTCCAGACTAGCACATGATCTGCAAAACCCGCTGACTATAATCAAAAACACAATCGAATTATTAAATCTCAAAAACCCAAATCTGGACAAAAAAACCAAGGAAAGTTATTCCAGAATAGAGAGAGCGGCAACTAAAATGTCGCAGCAAATCCACGACGTTTTAGACTATGTCAGAACAAGCAATCTAACAATTGAAAGGACTCCGATTCTAACACTACTCAAGGACACAATAGCCGGTCTAAGCATTCCGGAGCGCACAAAAATAATTTTGCCAGACCAAAATGTTGATGTTTATGGAGATGCAAAACAGTTGGAAATCGTATTTTCAAACCTAATACTAAATGCAATCCAGGCAGGAGATGACGGCGGACGAGTAATGATTCAGGCATCTGAAATAGACGACTACACCATAATTGATGTAATAGACAACGGTCGGGGAATAGAAAAGGAAAACCTGCCAAGAATCTTTGAACCATTATTTACCACAAAGTCGAGTGGGACTGGCCTGGGGCTTGCCAGCTGCAAGAGCATCATAGAAAGTCATGGAGGCACAATAGAATGCTCCAGCATCATAAACAAGGGAACAGTCTTTACAATCAGACTGCCCAGATACTAAAAGCATAAAATCAGTCAAAATCACTAGAAAAACAGATTGAATCTTGGGATTTTGATTTCAGGCCGTGGCAGCAACATGGAGGCAATTCTCAAGGCAATAAAAAAGCAAAAAATCCCAATCAAGCCCGCCATAGTAATATCTAACAACCCAGACGCTAAAGGTCTTCAAATTGCACAAAAGTTGGGCGTGCCAACAGAGATAATCCCAAGCAAGAGCTTTTCTGGCACACGGTGGGAGTATGACCAGCTAGTCATAAAATGCCTAGAAAAATACAAGGTTACGCCAAAGTCAGGCCTAGTTTGTCTTGCGGGATTTATGCGAATAATCAGCCCCGAATTCATAACAAAATACAAAAACAGAATTCTCAACATCCATCCCGCAATTTTACCATCATTTCCCGGGCTGCATGCACAAAAGCAGGCACTAGACTATGGTGTAAAGTATTCAGGATGTACAGTCCACTTTGTTGATTCCGGAGTAGACACTGGTCCAATAATACTACAAGAAATAGTTCCAGTCAAGGATGGCGACACCGAGGAAACACTGTCAAAGAGAATTCTGGTCAAAGAACATGTGGCCTATGCAAAGGCAGTCAAGCTAATAGCAGAAGGAAAAATCAAGATCAGCGGCAGAAAGACTAGGAATCTGGGCCGCTAAAAAAATACAGAGCAATAAGCTGCTTTTTGTTTCCGTGGAACTTGTGCGGTACGTCTTTTTGCACGTAATATGCCAGACCATCAGAAATGGCATAGTCTTTTTGGTTTATCTGCAAAAATCCATCGCCTTTAATGACATAGTACAGCTCGTCTGCATTGTGTGGAGTTTGCGTGTCTTGCTCTCCAGGCTCTAAGACCAAGACTCCAGCGGCAATGTTTTGCCTGTTGATAAATGTGTGAAAATATTCGTCGGAATTTTTTATGTCCTCAATGTATTTTTTTACGTCAAACTCTATTTTCATATTACTTTTTTTTCCTTGATTTTTTTTTCTTTTGCAGTCTGTGGATCATAAGCGAAAATAGTGCACCTGCCGGAATGCCAACTATTGTTCCAATGCTGACATAGGGCGCCAAAAAGAAGCCACCCAGCCAGAGACCACCATCGGTTGTAAATTCCATAAAGGTTCTGGGCCTAAGTAAAAGTGAGACAGTCTTTGATGTGGTCTTTTCCTGGCCGGAATCATCGGTGTATGTTGCAGTAACCTCAAATGGAATCTTGTGCTCTGATGTTATCTCTTCTGGGCTGGTAATTATCTGGGTTCGAATGAATACAGGCGTGTTTTTCTCTATTATGGAATATGTGTAAGAGGCCTGGCCACGCATACTCACATCCGGTGGCGGAACTATCTGGACTGTTACATCACGCACCAAAACATCTTTGGATATGATTTCTATATCAAATGGAAATTCCGCGTTTGGAAATACGCCGTTAGGAGTTATCGTGTTTAGCTGAATTTCCGGCTCGGATTTTATCAGAATTGGGATTGCAATATTTTTTTGAAATGCCGCCTGCGGAGTCTCATTGTTTGACAGTAAAACATGGGAATACAGGCCGTTAATGTAATTTGTTCCAAGCTCGGATTCTGATACAGTGCTGAATTCGAGTGTTCCGCCAAAAGAACCGCTCTTCGATAGGCGCTCAACGAGCAGGGTTTGGTTTTTTGCCAGAATTGATGCGCTTTGCGATTCGACGGCAAACGTTACTGCTTGCTTGTCCTCCCATCCGTTGTTTTGCACAAATACAGATATTGTAAAGTCACGTCCCGCAATGACAGAGTCAGGATATTCTATTATGACATCCATTGCGCCATCCATTGTTTGCTTTATGGTTGCGGCATGTGCAAAAGTAATGCTGGAGAAGATGATAATTGCAATTAGGGCCAGATAATATTGTTTCAAGATTATTTTAGATTGGCCTGGTTGTGCTTTTGCTTTAGTTGTTTTTGTTTATTTGCAAATTCGTTAACTTTGTCATGCTCTTTGTCTAGTTCTTCAAAGAACTTGTTTGAGAATCCGTTTTTATCAATAGAATTGACATCCTTTTTCATAATACCAAAACAGAAATTGTGGAATTTAAATTAATTTGCAGGCCTTGCAGTAAGAATTGCCGTAGTTTCTACTAGCTCACCTGCGCGGTTTATCCTGACCAGTACAGAATCGCCAACGGACTTGGTCTCTGCCAGATAGATTATCAGATCATCAATGTCGCGCACTGCTTTGCCATCAAGGGCTACAATTACGTCTCCGCCCTTTAGTTCCCTGTTTGCATTATATGTTGCCTCTAGCACGCCTGCTTTTTGTGCAGGACCGTCAGGCACTACAGTAGTCACAAACACGCCGTGATAGTTCTTTGGCAGGCCAATCTGCTTTGCAATGTCTGGCGTCAGACTAGTTCCAGAAACACCAAGCCATGGGTGCATATAGCTACCCTTTTCTATTAGAACTGGGACAAGGCGCTTTATTGTGTTGGATGGTACCGCAAAGCCAATTCCTGAAAACTCGCCAGTGGTAGACTGGATTGCGGTGTTTATTCCAATTACTTGGCCTGCCAGATTCAGCATTGGGCCACCAGAGTTGCCAGGATTGATTGCGGCATCGGTTTGAATCACACTTGGTATTGAATAGCCAGCATCTCGGTTTGGCAACAGTCTTCCAACTTGGCTTACAATGCCGGTAGTCATAGTGTTGGATAGGCCAAATGGGTTTCCAATTGCCACTATTTGCTGGCCTACTTCGAGGTCTGCCGAATTTGCAAGTGGAAGCGGGGTTAACGTTTCTTCAGAAAAATCATCAGTGATTTTGAGTACTGCAACGTCATTGAATGGATCTGTGCCAATCACCTTGGCAGAATAGATATTGCCATCAACGAATCGAACGTTTACTTCTTGGGCATCAGATACCACATGATTGTTTGTTATGATATGTCCTTGTGTGTCATAGACAAAGCCAGAGCCAAGCCTTGAGGACTGGCTTTCCAGTGGCAAACCATTAATTATGATATTAGAGTTTACTATAGAGACCTTGGCGTTTATCTGAACTACGGAATTTTCTACGTTTTTGAATAATACGGTCAGCGGGCTTTTTTGATTTGTTACCTCGGAGATTGCCGCATATTCCAGTTTTGGTGCATCCATTGGCGCTTGCTCATCAATTATTGGCGCTGCCGGTTGGGTCTGTATAATTGCGGTTTTTGTCACATTGCCAAAGTTTGTTGTAAATCCAACAGATAACACCACCGCAAGTGATGCAACTATTCCTACTAGGATCTTCTCACGCGAGTTCATCTTTTTTCTATTTGAGATTCTATAATCTCAATATTGCCTATAACCATTACGTCTGATTTGTAAGGTTAAATTAGAATTATTTTGGATATGCATCATTGGTAGGCACTAAAATCGACGGTCTAGTCGTATCTACAGTGGTTCGCGAGCAGGTCAAAAAAGAGGCACATGAGCTAGCATCAAGGGGAATTCAGCCATGCCTTGCAACAGTCCTAGTAGGGGACAATCCCGCATCTGCCACATATGTGAAAAACAAGCAAAAGGCTTGCGCCGAAGTAGGAATCAAGACCAAAGACTACAAACTGCCATCAAATATAACACAAGCAGAACTCAATACACTAGTTGATGCTCTAAACAAAGACCCAGAGGTGCACGGAATTCTAGTACAACTACCATTGCCACCGCAATGCAATGAATTTGAGACAATGTCTAGGATTTTGCCGCAAAAGGACGTTGACGGCCTAACACCCCACAATGCAGGCCTGCTTGCAATGAAAAAGGCTACACTAAAGGCATGTACTCCTTCTGGCATAATGGAATTGTTTAGACATTATTCAATACCATTAGAAGGAAAAAATGTTGTAATCATTAATCGAAGCAATCTGGTTGGAAAACCTCTGATTCACCTATTATTGGAAAAAAATGCCACCGTGATAGTTGCGCATTCTAAGACTAGAGATCTGCCAAATGTGTGCAAAAATGCCGACATCATAATAACAGGCGTTGGTGATAGGACAAAATTCACGCTGACTCCAGATATGATAAGAGATGGAGCCATAGTAATTGATGTTGCAACTAGCAGGCTTGATGGCAAGCTTGTAGGTGACTGTGATTTTGATAAAATAATTCAAAAAGCATCCTTTGCGTCCCCAGTGCCAGGAGGTGTTGGCCCAATGACTATTGCAATGCTTTTAAAAAATACAATAACTGCGGCATCACATGACAGAAACTAAGGAAAATCTTCGCAAACAGTTCCTAGAAAAAAGGGACTGGCTCTCTGCTGATTTAATAGAGATTGCAAGTAAGCAGATTAGAAAGAACCTAAGTAAGATTGAACAATACAGAAAGGCGCAAACCATTGCATGCTATCACTCTACAGGCAGTGAGGTTAGAACGCACGAGATAATGCAGGAAATCCTAAGCCATGGCAAGACCCTTGCACTGCCACGCGTAGAAGGAGAAAACTTGGTTTTTTGTAACGTGAAAAAATTCGAGGATCTGGAAAAAGGAGAATTTGGCATAATGGAGCCAAAGCAGCATTGTGATACGGTAAACAGCTTTGATCTAATCATAGTTCCAGCAGTGGCAATGGCAAGAAACGGTCAAAGACTAGGATATGGGATGGGTTTCTATGATAGGTTCCTTGCAGGCAGGGACACACCTACAGTTGCACTGGCATATTCCAAGTCAATTGTAAAGGTAATACCACATGACAAATCAGATGTTACAATATCTACCATAATTACAGAGGACGAAATTATCCACTCAGAGAAAGGCTAGACCCTTTTTGCCAATGTCTGATCGGTAATATTTGCTAGACCACTGGATTTTTTGGACTGCTAAATACGCATTAGATATTGCAGACTCTAGTGTTGCACCAAGCGCTGTTACACCAAGCACCCGCCCCCCATTGGTCAACACCTGATTATTCTCTAGTTTGGTTCCTGCATGAAACACCACCGTATTGACATCGTTTGCAGATTCTAGGCCTGAAATCTTTTCATTTTTTTGATATGAATCTGGATAGCCTTTTGATGCCAAAACAACACATACTGCAGTCTGGTTTTTCCATGTTATTTGCGGAAGCAGATCCAGATTTCCATTGTATGATGCAAGCAAATACTCGTAGAGGTCTGAGCCCATTCGCATCATAATTGGCTGACATTCCGGGTCACCCATTCTTGCATTATACTCCAAGACATAGGGCTCGCCGTCTTTAACCATTATTCCAGCATATAGAAAGCCCTTGAATGGAATTCCTTCCTTTTTCATCGCATGTATGGTTTTTTCAATTACGTTTTTTTGGATTTTTTCTGCCAAGATATCATTAATGACACCTGTTGGAGAATACGCACCCATTCCACCTGTGTTTGGACCTTTATCATCATCAAATATTCTCTTGTGGTCCTGGCTAGTAGCCATAGGTATGGCTGTTTTTCCATCACATAGTGCTATGTATGATGCCTCTATTCCGTCGATTCTTTTCTCAATTACTATGCTGGAACCGGCAGTGCCAAACGTGTTTTTGACCAACATCTCATCGATTGCATCCAGCGCTTCTTTTTTTCCATCACAGACAATTACTCCTTTTCCTGCCGCAAGGCCGTCAGCTTTGATAACAACGGGATAATTCAATGACTCGACATATTTTTTTGCCTCTTCAGCACTGTCAAATATTCCAAAGGGTGCAGTAGGGATTCCATTTCTTTGCATAAACTGTTTTGCCCAGATTTTGCTGGATTCTAGCTGTGCTGCCTCTTTGGTTGGGCCGAATATCCCAAGGTTGTTTTCTGAGAATCTATCCACTATACCCTTTGATAGGGGGGCCTCTGGACCAACAACAGTGAAGCAATCATTGTTTGTTGCAAATTCTATTAGCTTGTCAATTTCATCTGGATTTATCGGAATATTGTTTTTTGTGCCGCCATTTCCCGGTGCAAAAAATACCTTGCCTACTTGTTTTGATTGTGCAAGCTTCCATCCAAGTGCGTGTTCTCGTCCGCCAGAGCCCACAACCAAAACATTGACCAATAAAACTCGGACTCGCATTCTCGTATATAATCGCAATTTCTGCACTCAGCCTAGCTTCCTTTATAAAATCAGATCACAGTTTGTACGATGTTGCAACTAGACAAAGAGTTTGATTCCAAGAAAATTGAAGAACATGTTCGCACTCACCTATCAGGCCTGGACTTGGAAAAAATGCTAGACTCTAAAAAGACTGGCAAACCCCTAGTCTTCATCGAGGGACCACCAACAATGAATGGAATTCCCCATATCGGACACCTCCGTGGCAGAATAATCAAGGACTTGTGGTACCGATACAACACGCTCAAAGGTCACAAAATCACATTTAACGCAGGCTGGGACACGCAGGGACTGCCAGTCGAATTACAAGCAGAAAAGGAGTTGGGAATTACCGGTGGAAAAACAGAGATTCTCAAGTCGTTTGGAATTGAAAAAATTGTTGCAGAATGCAAAAAGCTGGTCCACAAATACAATGAGAAGTGGATCGAAGTCGACAATCTCCTTGGCATGTCATTTAACCAAAAAAACGCATACTGGACTTACAAGGATGAATTCATCGAGAGGGAATGGCAGATTCTAAAAAAGGCGCATGAAATCGGAGTTCTAACAGAAGGATATCGAATTGTGGCATATTGCCCCAGCTGCCAGACAGCGCTGTCTAGCCAAGAGGTAAACCAAGGATATGAGATGGTCCAAGACCCATCATTATACTATAAGGTCAAGCTGGAATCAGAGGAGGCATTTTTGATAGTTTGGACCACAATGCCGTTTACCCTGGTAACAGACGCAATGGTTGGCCTCAACCCGGAAGAAAACTATCACTATATCAAAGTAGAAAATGAAACCTGGATAGTAGGAGAAAAACGACTGGAGGAATTTGCAAAAGAAGTAAAAATTGAGAATTACACCATAGTAAAAACAGTCAAAGGATCTACATTTGAGGGCAAAAAATACACCCACCCGCTGTTATCAGAGATTCCCAAGCTTGCCGAGCTTGCAAAAAACCCCAACTATCACGTCGCAGTGTCCGAAGAATTTGTGGACCCAAGCACCGGCAGTGGTCTTGTGCACTTGGCACCAGCAAACGGAGAAGAAGATTACAATATAGCACAAAAAAGAAAGGTTGCGGTTTTCTCGCCAATTGACGATGAGGTAAAGTTCACATCCGATGCCGGAAAATATGCATCAATGTTTGTGCGCGATGCAGACAAGCAAATAGTAGAAGACATCAAGGCCAAAGGTACCCTGGTTCGAATAGGCAGAATCAAGCACAAGTACCCACTTTGTTGGCGCTCGCACCACCCAATTGTGTGGCTTGCAAGACGTGAATTCTTTTACATGCTTGACAAGCTTGACGACAAAGCAATAGAGGCAGCAGAAAAAGTAGAATACTTTTTCGATCAGCCAAAGAACCGATTTCTTGGAATAATAAAAGAAAAGCATCCATGGTGTATTTCACGTGAGAGGTTTTGGGGCTGTCCTTTGCCAATCTGGAACTGCAAGTGTGGACATGTAGAGCGATTATTCTCTAGAAAAGAAATACTAGACATAGCAACTGATCTGCCAGATGGGTCAAACTTTGAGCTGCACAGGCCTTGGATAGACAGAGTTGGCATAAAATGCAAAAAATGCGGCGCCCAGATGGAGCGAGAAAAGTTTGTTCTGGACACATGGCATAACAGCGGCTCTGCACCGTATTCATCTCTTACAGACTCTCAGTATTCACAGGGAATTCCTGCACCATTTTTGACAGAAGGAATTGATCAGACCAGAGGCTGGGCGTACACTCTACTAGTTGAAAATGTAATACTAAACAACAAGCCTACTCCACCATTTTCTGCATTTTTGTTCCAGGGTCATGTTCTGGACAAGAACGGAAACAAGATGAGTAAAAGCCTTGGAAATGTAATGGATGGAAAAGAGATGTTAAGCAGATATCCGGTGGATTTGATCCGATTCTATTTCATCTGGAAGTCCAGTCCTATAGAGCCAATTAATTTCAGTACTGATGAGCTCATGTCACGTCCATACCAGATCATCAACACACTATACCACATTCACCTGTACTACAAGCAAAACAGCGAATACGACAAGTTTGATCATAACACCTACACCATACAATGGATTAGGCAAAAAAATCTCCTAGGTTCGCCAGACATCTGGATTCTATCAAAGCTGCAAAAACTGATCCAAAGCGTACAAGAAAATAATGACTCTTGTAAGTTTCACGAGTCAGCACGTGCACTAGAAGACTTTATCATAAATTCACTAAGCCAGGTCTACATTCCAATCACAAAGGCAGAGCTCTGGGATGAGGACAGCTCCAAGACAAATAGGCGCTTTGCAATTTATTCTATTTTGCATAAAATTCTCAAGACATTGGATGTTCTAATACATCCCCTTTGCCCCTATACTAGTGAATACCTGTATCTTACAGTGTTTGGCAAAGACAGCATTCTACTGCAGGACTGGCCTGCACAAGAATCAGATCTGGTCAATGACACCATAGAGGAATCATTCGATCTGATGAAGGAATCAGTATCAGTGTCATCTGCTGCTCGAATGAAGGCAAAACTAAAGCGACGCTGGCCGTTAACTGACGCAGTGATTTGTGTTGCCCCAGGCCAAAAGCAAAAGCTGGAATCATTATCGGAATTATTATTATCACAGATGAATATAGAATCGTTCAAGGCAGTAGAGCTGCAAAACAGATCTGGTCTGGAATTAATCTCAGAGATGCAAAAATTAGGCCTGCCGGCAAAGCCACTGGTGGAAATGGATAGAAAAAAAATTGGCCCCAAGGCAAAACAGCACATGGGTGCACTAGTATCGGCATTTGCAGCTACAAAACCAGAAGACATTGTAGCAAACCTGCTAAAGCAAAAATCCCACACCTTTGATGTCGGGGCAGAAAAAATTACACTAGACTTGGAAGATTTTCTGGTCTCATTTGACGCCCAGGATAGATATGCATATTCGCAGCGCGACTCTCTGATTGTCTTCATATCTACTACAAGAAACCGCGAGATGATGGCACGAGGGCTAGTCAAGGATTTGGCGCGAAGACTGCAGACATTGCGCAAAGAAAAAGGACATAATCCAACAGACATTCTAAGCTGCGCCCACATATTGGATCTGGATTCTGAGTCGCTGGAAATGGCAAAAGAAAAGGCAAAAGACTTGGCGTTTTTGGTGCGAGTAAAAGATGTCAATTTTGATTCGGCCCCCCAAACCAAAGACGACGACATTGACGGTCAAAAAATTCGCATTTGGATAGAGTAGTAAGCTAGCTTTTGGCAAATGTCTGGGGTTAAATAGCAAAATTACCATCATACTATCATGGTAAAGCAGATTAGCCTTGATGCGTGGCAGACACAGCACCTAGAGGCGCTGCTAAGAAAGGGGGCTGCAATTGTCACAAAGACAGGCATTCCGATTATTTTGTACCGACAAACACTGGAAGAAGAAGAGGAATCATATGAAGAAATCGTCTGCTCGCTGACAGACAAACACGTAGTAGAACAAGTCGTAATTTCCGGCGGTGGAATTCCACCCACATTTCGACAACAGATGATCTACGAGCTGGACGAGTTTCCGCAACGACTGATTCGAAAAAGCAAGGATTTGTTTTTGCAAACAATAGAATCACTAGAAGAGCAAATGAGCTAACGGATTATAAAGAGCCGCCAAAAAAAATCCTCCATGCGACTATTAGAGTTCCAAGCAAAGGAGCTATTTGGCCAATACGGAATCAAGACCCCCAAGGGCAAATATTCTAGAAACATTGACGAGGCAAGGGTGCATGCAAAAGAGTTAGGATTTCCATTTGTAATAAAATTCCAAGCCCCAGTTGGAGGTCGTGGAAAGGCAGGTGGAATCCAGGTTGTCAAAAACCAAGACGAATTTGAACTAAAGTATCCACAAGTGGCAGGCATGACTATCAAGGGCGAAAAGGCACGCGCCATCCTACTAGAAAAGATGGCAGAATACCAAAAGGAGTTGTACCTATCATTGTTTTTGAATCGCTCCAAGCGATGCTATACCATCATAGCGTCTGGCGAAGGCGGAGTAGAAATCGAGTCAGTCAAAAACCAGACAATTCGCGAAATTGGCCTAGGCGAGGTAAGCCCCCAAGTGGCAGAAGAAGTGGCAAAGGCAATCGGACTATCAGGCAATACAATTCCAGACTTTGTTGACATGCTTCAAAGACTATCAAAGCTAACCGTAGAAAAAGAAGCAGAGCTTGCAGAGATAAATCCAGTTGCACTACTCAAAGACGGAACTCTTCTAGCTTTGGATGGCAAGGTAATCACTGATGATAATTCCAATTTCCGCCATGCAGAGATGGAAAAATATCAGGAAAAGACAGAACTTGAAGAGCGCGCAGAAAAATCTGGATTTACTTTGGTAGAACTAGATGGAAACATTGCAGTGGTTGGGAATGGTGCAGGCCTTGTAATGTCAACACTGGACATGCTAATCGACAATGGTGGAAAAGCTGCTTGCTTTTTAGATGTTGGAGGTGGAGCCACAACAGAATCGGTATACGAAGCGTTGACACTGATTTCAAAAATGAAAAAGGTCAAGGCAATCTTGGTAAATCTGTATGGTGGAATCGTAAAGACCACAACAGTTGCATCTGCGTTCATCAAGGCATATGATGATAAGCTAATCGACTTGCCAGTATATGCAAGACTGATGGGTGCAGAATCTGAAAAATCTAAAGAAATGCTCAAGGATACCAAGACAAAAATGTTTGATTCAGTAGAAGAGGCAATCTCTGGTGTTGTACTAGGAGTGTCAAAGCATGGCTAACATTTACGAAATTCTGCGAGGAGTCAAGGATTCATCTGGCAATTATCAAAGGATGCCAGTCATAGTACAGGGTATTACAGGCACGTTTGGCTCACTTCACGCAAAAATGATGATGGAATACGGCACAAACATTGCTGCAGGAGTTACTCCAGGCAAGGGCGGCCAGAAATTCGAAGGCAAGGTTCCAATTTATAATACAGTTAAAGAGGCAGTGGACGCCACAGGCGCCAAAATATCCATAATATTTGTGCCAGCTAAGTTCTTTTTGGGCGCAGCAAAGGAAGCACTAGAGTCCGGAATCAAGCTGTTAGTTGCCATCCCAGAGCACGTCCCAATACGAGACACAATGCAGGTACTAGACCTAGCAAAGCAAAAGGATGCAATTGTGATTGGTCCAAACACACCAGGCGTGATGATCCCAGGACTCATCAAAATTGGCATAATGCCTGCCAGTCCATTCAAGCCAGGAAATATCGCAGTATTATCAAAGAGCGGTACCCTACTATACGAAATATCAAATGCACTATCCAAAGCAGGTTATGGCCAGTCCATAACAATTGGAATTGGAGGCGATCCAGTAAACGGAACAAGACTAATTGATGCATTTGAAATGGTCAAAGACGATCCAGACCTCAAAGGAATGGTAGTTGTAGGAGAAATAGGCGGAGACTCTGAAGAAATCCTAGCCCAACATATCATTGATACTAATTTCAAAAAGCCAATTGTCGCATACATTGCAGGTCGAAATGCGCCAAAAGAAAAAAGAATGGGCCATGCGGGCGCTATTGTGATGGGCACATATGGTTCTGCAGAATCTAAAGTTTCCATGTTTAACAAGGCAAACATCCCAGTTGGAAAAAGGCCAAACGAGGTTGCCATGCTATTGGCAGGCAAGCTAGAATCCAAAGACTAAAAAGGACACATAGAGGAATTTTATCAAATGCCAATCACAGACCCAGAAAAGAAACGAATTGCACAGGCGGCAAGGTTACACATGAAGATTTGCCTCAACTGTGGCGTCAGAAACTCTATGGCAGCCTCTCGATGCAGAAAATGCCGAGGCCAGTTCCTAAGACTAAAGAATCGTACTCTGGGCGCAAAGAAGTAAGGCTTATTTTCACTTTTTGCAATACAGTATCACCTTATTCAGGATACTTTTTTGCGCGAATAAAGGATAACAGTAAGGCAAGACCCAAGATTCCCATTACCACGCCAAGCGAGATAAATGTTGGAATCTTGATGAATTCCGCCATTATCATCTTGATTCCAATGAACATCAAGATTGCAATGAGTCCTGGCTTGAGATAGTAGAATTTCTCCATTACTCCTGCTAATAAGAAATACAGACTTCGAAGACCCAAAATAGCAAAGATGTTTGATGTTATAACAATGAATGAATCAGTTGTGATTGCCAAAATTGCAGGAATTGAATCTAGTGCAAAGAGCAAATCTGTGAACTCTATTATGACTAGTGCGACAAGTAACGGTGTTGCGTATTTTATTCCATTTTTGACAATAAAGAATTTGGGCTCTTGCATGTTCAGATCCACTGGCATTATTTTGCGCAAAGCCCTCACTGCGATGTTCTTTTCAACTTCGATTTTCTTTTCCTTTCTTTGCACAAGCATTCTCAGTGCGGTAAATATCAAAAATCCACCAAAGAGATAGATCATCCAATGATACTCTTCTAGCAAGTGAGCACCGGCAAGAATTAGTGGGATCCTCATTGCAATTGCGCCCAAAATTCCCATAGATAGGACTCGATGCTGGAATTTGTGTGGAATGTTCAGAGATGTAAAAATGAGCAAAAATACAAACATGTTGTCAACTGAGAGCGACTTTTCCAGTGCATAGCCTGTGATAAATTCGGCAAACTTTTGCTCACCCATATCAAAGTAGATTATTCCAGAAAATATTCCAGCCAATGAAATCCAGACTATGGTCCAGCGTAGTGCAGACTTGAACGGTGGAATCTCCTTGTGAGTGTCTTTTTTACGAAGCTTGGAAAATACCCCTAGGTCAATTGCGAGAGATATGCCGACAAATATTGTAAATACGGCCCATAGTATGTATACGTCATTCATGCGTCAATTCTGACACATCAGACACTCATAATATACCATTAGTGGACTTGGATTAGGTTGATTCTTTTGATCAAATCTGCCAAAAAGATCGGCTTGTGCAAAATGCTGTGAACCCCCTGTCTGACGATCTTTTCTTCCTGCTCTTTTGGTAGCGTCATAGCAGAAAAGACAAAAATCGTCTGCTTTTTCATCAAGTCTTCTTTTTCCAGAGAATCTATGACATCAAAGCCGGAAAATTCTGGCATCATCAGATCCAAAAATACAACATCGTACTTTTCGTCACGAATTGCCTGCAGTCCAACCTTACTGTCTAGGGCATAGTGATATGTGTGGCCTGCCGACTCGAAGATCAGTTTTGCAGGCTCGACAATTTCCGCATTGTCTTCAATGTGGAGGATTTTCATAATATTCCCATACAATCATTTCATATAGTTTGATGTTTGTTCATATAATACAGAACCAACGAAGGTATTACTTGACTAGCTTTGCCTTTTTTGCAGTGCCAAGATTTTGCAGTATAATAGAGTGCCAGCCAGTAGCATATCCTTCAAATCCTGGAGATAACGCATGTGCAATACAACAGTTCAGCCCTCCATACTCTACGAAAATATGATTTTTTCTCTCAGAGAGCAGATTTGTTTTTTGATCAAAGTCAAGGGTTTCTCGAAGCATTTTACCATCTGAATCAGCTAGAATAAGGCCAGAATCATCAACAATGCATATTCGTGTATTTTTCTTTTCATCCTCTGAAATTGGAGTATGTTCAATTACTGTTTGCGCAAGCGATTCCCACTTGAACACAACACCCAAAACTCCAATTATTTCTCCTTTTGACTCACCATTTTGGCGAACTGCTGCAGAATAGATCAAACATAGATTGTTTGATACCAATCCAGATCTATGAACCGATTCAAAACCGAACTGGCCAGAATTTTTTGTATTCATTGCAGAAACAAACCATCGTGAATCAGCGACATTTATTCCGCGCGATGGGAATTTTTCTGGATTACCATTAGCTATGATGTTTCCATTAACATCTGCAATTACCAAATCATAATACACAGTATATGCTTGTAAAATCACGCCTAGTCTTTTTGCTGCAGTATCACATGCATCCTGATTCTTTTTTGTCAGAGCATCAATTACGTTTGAGTCTGTTGCCCACCAGCGAACATCGGCTGTTCTCTCATAGAGGTTTCTATCAATTAGATCAATGTTTACCAGTGCAAGGTCAGTCAGACGATTTCCACGGAATTCCTTTGATTGGGTCTTTATCATGTTACCCACATTGATGATTTCCTTAGTATCCTTGCGCATATTGTCTGTAATTTTTGATGTTTCTTCTGATAGCTCGCTCATATTAGTGGCCACAATGCCAAACGGCCTACCAAATGTGCCTGCACGGGCTGCCTCTATTGACGCATTAACTGACAAGACATGTGTTTTGTGATTCACGTCATCTACTTTGTCTATTGCAGAATTTAGCTTTTCTGCAATCATGTCGATGAATTCGACTACTTCTTCTAGTGTGAATTTTTTTCCTTGCTGGATTTGTGCTGCTACCACAGTTGTGGTTTTATGGGATAAGACTAGAACCGTTGTATTTTTGTTTCAAACAGACACTGCATTTTATAGCAAATTTGGCACAAATACACCAAGATAGTAAGTAACAAAGACAGTATTGCAACACCTGCTTCAGGCAGAGTTGTTTTTGTTATTTACTGTCTGAAGATAAAGCAGATCTTGTTTTGCTGCGTTATTATGTGATGATCAGATGAGGCAGACCTTGTAAATAATTCGCCAAAGAAGAGATTCCCAGAATCCCCCATCTTGTGCTCTATTGTGATATATCTTCTTCCAGCACGCTCGTATTTTGTGAGTATTGTAGATGGTATCTTGGAGCAGAGATTCTGCAGTATTTCGATGACGGTTTTGTTGGAATTTTTGCTCAAAACAGAATTGATTTCTGCAGTAACCGCACTTGCCAGTCTTTGCTCTAGAATTTGTGATAGGTCATACTTGTCGGAATAAGTAAAATCTTGACCAGACAACAACAGTTCAAACTCTGTCTTCTTTTTTGTCTCCAGCGTATTCAAGCAGGTTTTTGATGATTTTGCAGAACTATTAGGTACTGTATGTGAAAATCATACAGACTGGTTTGTGGTTTTGTATTTAAAGTGCCTTCATTGATTTTCGAAAAAGCATTGATGTTTTAAAATGAGATTCCATCTCGTCTTCTTTTTTGTCCAGAACCATTTGCTTGCGGCCTCGCCTAAATGTATCGTCATTGTCTCGCACGCACATACAAATTTAACAAAATCCAATCAATATAAGGATTAGATCCTAGGCAGTGTTACGGTAAACGTGGTGGGATTATTCTTGACAGAAATCGTTCCACCGTGTTGCTCTATGATATTTTTGCAGCTAGAAAGGCCTAGGCCTGTTCCACGTTGCTTTGTGGTAAATAGCGGCTCAAAAATATGTGGCAATACATTTTCTGGAATACCTGGCCCCGAATCCGAAAACTCGACGTTTGCATGTTTTGTATAGCCAGTTATTTTGATTGATATTGTACCCTTTTCAGAGATTGCCTGAATAGAGTTTAGTAAAATGTTGGAAAATGCAATTCGTAGTTTTTGGTCATCACAGTCGATTTTCTCATCATTGTTTGGTAGTTCAATTGTGATATAATGTGGCACATCAAGATCATCAATTGACTTTTGAATTATTTCTTTAAGTGATGTAATTTTTTTCTCAAGTGGTGTAGAGCGCACAAAATTTAACACATCGTCTATTTGGTGAGACATGCGCTGGATTGAATTCTCTAGTTTGATAAAATGATAATCTAGACGAGGATCGTTTTTTGGATACTGAATACGGATGAGCTCAGAAACATTTTTGATAACAGACAATGGATTTCTCAGATCGTGTGCAATTCTTGCGGAAAGCTCACCTATGACAGTGAGCTTTTCTGTCTTTAGTCGTTCTTGTGTTATTATCAGCTTTCGCTCTGTCTCAAATGCGTTTTTAAACGAGTTTAGCATTGATTGGAATTTTTGCCCCAGCTCGCCTATTTCGTCATTATTTTGTGCCTGAAATTCGACGTCATAGTTGCCTTTAGCAACACTTTCTGCCGCATCATGCAATTTACGAATTGGTCTGGAAATAGAGCGAGACACAAAATAGCTCAGACTCACTGCTACAGTTAAAACTATTGGAATACCAACATACAGCACGATTTGAGTTTCTATAAGAAGATTATCAATTTTTGAAACATAGTTATCGATTTTTGTGGTGGATAATTCGATTTCCTGATCAAACGCATATCCCTTATCTTGTGAATAATCAATTAGTACTTGCCTGTAGACTTGTTTTGCATCCCAATATTCTTTGGATTCTAATAGTTGTACGGCATCAGACTGTTTACCCTCTTTAACCAGAGATATTGCTTGGTGTTCTAGCTCAACTAGCACTATGTTTGCCTGATTTATCTTGTCAAAGAGGATTTTTTCTTTTTGCGTTCCAATGCTTAGTGCTTCGCGTATTGTCTTGTCTAGTTTTGGCTCAGAATTATAGTAAGTTTGTTCCCATTTTGCATCCGACGTAAATGCATAGTTACGGGCTGCTTGGGTTAAAACTTCATCATAATACCTCATATAGATTGCCAGCGTGTCAAGGCGAGATGCCACTTTTAGATCATCAATGCTGGATTTGGCATCGTTTTCTATTGAAAGTAGGCTGTTTTCGACTTTGAGAAAGCCAATTACTCCATTTGGGACAGTAATTGCAATAATTATCATAAACCCTAGGAGAATTTTTTGCTGTACCCGCATATTTTTGGCTAAACATGATATTTTGATTTTAAGATACACTATAAACAAAAGTAAACAATTTGTCAAAAGACAGTTACATATTAGACATGGTCCTTCGTGGGAGGGTATGAAATAAGGATAGAATATCCTCATATCTTAATACGCAAAAAACGTTCTACTCAAACACACATAAGCCTATAATCAGTTGTGCCTAGGAAAATCCAATGAAACTAACAGGCTCACTGAATGTCAGGCTGATTTTTCTTTTTGTTTTAGTTGCTACAATACCAATGGCAATAGTTTCTCTAGTTAGCTTTTCCATTTCTGAAGGGTCACTGGAACAGCGTTCATTTGATCAGCTAAAGACTCTGGCAAGCGACAGAGCAAAATCCCTTGAGCAGCTAAATTCGTTTAGAATTCAGCAGTTAACACAGGTTGCAGAAATGCCTCAAGTCATTGATGCTGTAAAATCAGGCAATACTGAATCACTTTCAAAAATGTTTGAAAAAACCCAACAGATAACAGGAGGACAAAGCGGATACCAGAACTTCAAAATAATATCAGTTGATGGAAATGTAATTTATTCGCAGGATCCATCCGAGATAAATTCAGACCATACATCAAACAAATTCTTCCAAAAAGGACTACAAGAACCTTATCGTGAATATACTAGAGAGAATCAAAATAGAATTGCAATTACCACAGTCCCAATTACAGATGATAACGGACAGAAAATAGGAGTCTTGATTGCACAGACAGGAGTTCCAGTATTAGATAAGATTGTACTTGACAGAGACGGTTTAGGTGAAACTGGTGAGACATATCTTGTCAATTTTGATAAAACGATGCTCACACCATCCAGATTTACTGAAGGTTTAGAATTCAAGCAGATAGTAGACACCCTACCAGTGCAAGAATGCATCAACGGTGGAAAAGACATTTCTGCATCAATATATCCCGATTATAGAGGCGTGCCAATTTTTGGCGCATCCAAGTGTGAGTCGGAATTAGGCTATGTCATGATTGCAGAATTTGATGTTGCAGAGATAATGATACCAATTGTATCACTGCAAAACATGTACATCATAACAGGCACCATTGTATCCGGCCTAGTCGGAGTTTTTGCGTTCTTTATTGCAAAATCCATTTCCAGGCCAATACACAATGCTGCAGAAATTGCAAAAAAAATTAGTGAAGGCAACCTAGGCATAGCGGTTCCAGCCTCAAAATCAAAGGACGAGATAGGCACACTTGTAAACTCGCAAAAACAGATGGTCGAAAAGCTAAGGGGAGTACTATCGGAGATGCAAAATGCATCCCAGTCAGTATATGCAAACGCACAGCAGCTCTCAGCGTCCGGAACTGAGCTAAACACATCGGTTCAGCAAATTGCAACAACAGTGGACCAAATTTCTCGAGGATCGCAGACACAAGCACAACGAATCGAAAAATCAAAGCAAACAGTAGAAGAGCTCACAAAATCCATGAATGAGCTATCATCTAGTGCAAAAGAGTCTGCAGAGATATCATCCCAAGTAGGAGTTTTGTCAGAAAGAGGCACCGAAGCTGCAGGAGAAGCAAATGAGCGCATGAATAAGATAATCGAGGTAACAAACGATTCTGCGCAAAAGGTGCACAAGCTAGCAGAAAAGACAAATGAGATCACTGCAGCACTACAAGTAATTCGAGAGATTGCAGATCAGACAAATCTTTTGGCATTAAATGCGGCAATAGAAGCTGCTCGTGCAGGAGAGGCAGGTCGTGGATTTGCAGTGGTAGCAGATGAGGTAAGACGTCTGGCAGAAAGCTCTGCGCAATCATCAGACGAGATTGATACCAAGTTAAAACAAATCCATGAATATGCACAAGAGGTAGTAGAAGAAATCGAGACCAGCTCAAATGAGGTAAATCAAGGCAAAATGGTAATTGATTCATCACTCAAGACATTGCATGAAATTGCAACAAACATCAAAAATGTATCAGAAAATGTAAAGAATCTAGCAACCTTTGCGCATGAACAAGCAAGTAAAGTATCCAGTATTTCAGCAGATGCAGTAGACATTGCTGCAGTGTCTGAGGAAAATGCCGCATCTACGGAAGAAGCATCAGCTGCAGTAGAAGAACAGACTGCCCAAACCCATGAAATAGCCACGGCGTCAACACAATTAGCAGAGCTTGCCTCGCATCTACAGTCAACTCTTGCCAAATTTACACTAGAATCCACAAATATGGAAGCCCAAGAGAAAAAATCAATTCTTACCAAAGTGGGCCTGGCAAAATAGCTAGCGATACTCAGAGCCGCAATCGCCAATTATTTCATACAGGTCATTTGCTTGTGTAGCGACTTCAGATATTGCGGAATAATCATCAGAGTCTAGCAAAAGTGAAAACGTTTGCTTGTTTTGCTCTATGTGTTGTGTGATTCCAAGCCGTGTACCGATTATTACTCCTGCCACTTGTGGTTTATCCAGAACAAACCTTGTTGCCACATTTGCTATTGCGGTGTGGTGTTTTTTTGCTATTTTGTCTAGTGCGGCAAGCAGTTTTTGGAACAAGTCCCAGCCACCCCATGCATCAACCATGTTGTGGTATTTTTGTAGAGAATACGTGTCAAGATCCATTCCAGTTGGCTCGGATATGCCAAGGAATCTCTCAGAGAACAATCCTCCACCAAGGGTTCCATATGACAATAGAGAGATGTGGTTCTTTTTGCAGAATTTTTCCATTTCCACTTGCGGTCTTTGATCAATTATGGAATACTGGACTTGGTTTGACACAATCTTAAATCCCTTATCCAGAATCATCTGCATGTGTGCAGTATCAAAGTTTGTCAGGCCAATGTGTTTTATTTTGCCCTCATCGCGAAGTATTGTTAGCTGCTCTAGTGCATCAAGATACCTTGTGTCATCATAATCCCACCAATGGAATTGCACCAAGTCTAATGATGAAACATTCATGCGCAATATGGAATTTTTAATTGCGCGTTCTACTGTAACGCGATTCATTGGTCCTGGGCTTGGTACAAACTTGGTCAGGCCTACCAGGCTACCAAGATCAGAGCCAGACTTTTCCAAGTTTTGTCTAAATTTTCCAAAAAACTCTTCTGCGGGATCGTAAATGTCTGCCATATCCCAGCTGGCAAACCCAGACTCGTGATACAATTCCATCTCAGATATTGCCTTGGAAGGTATAATGTGTCCGTGGCCTCCAGAGACCTGCCACATTCCATTTATGATTCTGCAAACGGACAGTCCCGGTGCAATGGTTGTGGATTCAATCATGGCTTCATTATTATTTTACCAAAGAGATTTCCCTTGAGCATTTTTGTGTGCGCTTCTGCAGCATTATCTATTGTGTATGTGGAATCAATTACTGGCTTTATCTTTCCCTTTGCTACCCAGTGTAACGCATCTTCAAGCTCGGATTTTGTGGCAAGTGTAGAGCCCAAGATGTTTGTTCCCTTGAAGAAAATATGTCTTAGATCAGACACTACATCGTATCCTGTGGTGGCACCCGTTGTGACAAGTGTTGCGCCATATTTGAGCAGTGTTAGCTCCTTGTTCCAATGCGTCCCTCCAATGTGCTCAAAGATGACATCGATTCCAGGTATGCCGTCTTTTGACTTTGCAAATTCCTTTGATATTGAGAATGCCTGTTTGTGCCAGTCTTCCTTTCGATGGTCTATAGCATAATCCGCACCAAGTTGCAGGCATTTTTCCAGCTTGTCTCCAGATGCAGTGGCAATCACGGTGCACCCATACAGTTTGGCAACCTGAATTCCAAAGATTCCCATTCCAGAGCCACCACCCATTATCAATACAAGCTGTCCAGGCTTGATTTGTGCACGGCCTACAAGCATGTGCCATGCAGTCATCAGAGTCATAGAGCAGGCAGCGGCTTCCTCGTATGATACTCCGTCAGGAATCTTAACTGCATTTACCTCAGGTAGGTGTGTCATCTCACAGTAACCACCCCAGAGCGGGCCTGTCTCAAAGCCCCAGACTTTGCGCTTTTTGCAGTCAAACTCACGGCCAGATGTACAGTTTTTGCACAGTCGGCACGACATGTTGCCATGAGAAACAATTCTATCACCAATTTTGATGTTTGCCACATCATCACCTATCGCAATTACATCTCCTGCCACATCAGAGCCAGAGATGTGCGGCAGTGGCACATTTAGTGGAGCCCCTCTCATTCCCCAGATGTCATCATAGTTTAGGGCAGCTGCCCTTACCCTAAACACAACCTCGTTTGGTTTTGGTACAGGCTCTGGAATATCTTTGACTTGCAAAACAGATGCAAAGTCATCATTTACACAATAATTATCATATACTAGAGCCCTCAACGAAATTTGCTAGAGTTTTTTGTGTTTTTATGTATTGGCATTATTCTGAGATAAAGATCAGGTCGGGATTTTTTCCTTTAGTGCATTTGCTATTGCCTTGACAGAATATGGCTTTTGAAATACATCCTCTACGCCAAAATTATCCAGTTTACTGCGCATCATATCAGTCAAAAAGGCAGTAATTATTATGACTCTAGCATCCGGATTTATCTTTTTTATTTGCTCCAATGCGTAAAAGCCGTCATAATTTGGCATGACAAGATCCAAAAATACAACATCTGGCTTGTGTTGCATATACAACTCAACTCCCTCCTTGCCGTTTTTACCTAGGCCTGCAACATCAATGTCTTTTAATTTCAAAAATTCAGCAAAAACCTCCGCACTGTCGGTTTCATCATCGACTATTATAGATCTAATCAACGTTATACGCACGGGACAATACCATTAGACTGCCTGTTTGTGTGAATTATTCAAACAAATTAGCGAAGGTACTACCTTACTATTACATTGTATAATAAAAGTGGACCGGGTGGGATTCGAACCCACGACCCTTGCGGGATTGTACAATCCTTACGCAGTGTGAGTGCGTCATCCTAACCAACTAGACAACCGGTCCAACTAGGAACAAATTTGCGCGATATTTAGGCGTTAGAATAATCATATAGAGGAAAATATCAGGCCTCATAATGTACAAACCTGGCGTATGGAGTCTTGCAGAGCTTGCTCCAAACCACAAAAGTCCAGAATTTGCAAGCCAAGTATTACGCCTAGAAGCCAAGGTCAAAAAGTTTGAAAAAATAAAAACAAAGCTAAAGCCATCCATTTCATCCAAAGAATTCTTTGGCATAATTCACTCTATAGAAGACCTAACAGAAGACGCAAGCAGACTGGGCGGTTATGCGTCATTGTTGTATTCATCCAACACCCAATCAGATGAGGCAACCACATTATTGACAAAAATGTCCAAACTCGGATCCGAAATAGAAAACAAGACATTGTTCTTCGATCTATGGTGGAAGCGCAAAATTGATGAGAAAAACGCAAGCAGACTAATCCGTGACGCCGGCAACCTATCAGAATTTCTAAGACACAAGCGATTATTGGCAAAATATTCCCTATCAGAGCCGGAAGAAAAAATAATCAACACATTAGACGTTACAGGCTCTACTGCACTTGTAAAACTGTACGACAAGATAACAAATGCATTTGAATACGTCATAACCGTAAATGGCAAAAAGAAAAAACTAACCCGCGAACAGCTCAGTGTCCTAGTTCGAAGCACAAACCCAAACCTGAGAAAAACTGCATATCAAACGCTATTAGGAAAGTTCAGCTCCAACAAGGGGATACTGGGCGAAATATACCAGAATTTAGTCCTAAACTGGAAAGACGAGGGAATCGAAATCAGAAAATACTCCTCGCCAATATCAATTAGAAACATTGGAAATGACATTGATGATAAAACCGTGCAGATCTTGCTTTATGTCTGCAAGAAAAACTCGAGTGTGTTTTACGAATTTTTTGCATTCAAGGCAAAATCATTGGGGCTAAAAAAGCTTAGGCGCTATGACCTGTATGCGCCAAGTGCAAAAAAATTCAAAGAAAAAGACTATGCCTATGACAAGGCAACAAAACTAGTTCTGGATTCTCTTAACAAGTTCAGCCCCACGCTATCAGGTTATGCAAACAGGGTTTTTGCACAAAACCACATTGACTCGCAAATAAGACCTGGCAAGCGAGACGGCGCGTTCTGCAGTACCATATCTCCCAAAATAACACCATATGTTCTGGTAAACTATGCAGGAAAGTCAAAGGACGTATTCACATTAGCGCATGAGCTCGGCCATGCAGTGCACAGTCAGGCGGCATCAAAACAGTCGATTCTAGTATCAGAGGCCCCACTACCACTAGCAGAGACTGCGTCAACATTTTCTGAATTACTATTATACGATAACATTTCAGACCAAATGACAGACATTGAAAAAGCGGCCATTCTATCAGAGAAAATTGACGACATTTACGCAACTGTGATGCGCCAAGCATTCTTTACTATTTTTGAGGTAGACGCGCACAAGCAAATTGCAGATGGCACCACAATCGAGGAATTATCCAAGACCTATCTGAACAATCTCAAATCCCAATTTGCAAGTTCCATAGAGATATCAGATGACTTTGCTTTAGAATGGTCCTGCATTCCGCACTTTTTCCACACACCATTTTATTGTTACGCCTATTCGTTTGGCAATCTTTTGTCATTATCGTTATTCCAAATGTATCAAAGGGAAGGAAGATCATTTGAGAGGACATACCTTGAGATCCTAGCAGCCGGCGGCTCTAAAAAACCAGAAACCCTGCTAAGCGAATACGGCATCAACATTTCCTCTGCCAAATTCTGGCAGGATGGCTTTGATTACATCAAATCCCAGGTAAAAGAACTGGTATCATTATAAGTGAAAATGGGGCTGGCAGCCTTTACGCACTGGCTGCCAGTCCACGGAATTTTTTGTTCCCCGAACGGTTTGAATCGATGTCAATTGAATTTCTGGATGATTCGAATTTAAACCTTTGATTTGCAAATGATCGATTCTTACGCAAAGTTAATAGTAAAAATTGATTCTGTCAAGTTTGTGTATCGCGTTTTTGGATTAGTTGTTCTGGTTTTTGTTTTAGGATATTCTGGTTTGGCATTTGCAGAAGAGCCAAGACTTGCCACATTTCACGAGACCGCAACCATCCTAGTAGACCAGAGAATCTCAAACAATGTCACTGCTTCTGTGTCACTGCAGACAACATCGCTGCATGAGTTCCAGATCCCATCGTCTTTGGACCAAAAAATACGAAACAATACAGACATTGTTGCAGTAGTATTAACAAATGAGAACCAGTGTGTTCTCGGAGTCCAAGAAGACATTTGCATACTAGTAAATGTCAGGCGAGTTGAAGGAGAAGGCGGAATCCAAGCAGCCCAGCAAAAGGCAAAGACAGCAGGCGATGCCATAATAGAAGACATTAACGATTTCTTTGGCTTTGATGCCAAATTCCATTCGAGCTTTATCCATTATGACGACAAGTCAAACCAAGAGCTAGGCACACAAGGCCAAGTCTCAGGCAGAGGAACAGTATCTGCAGTATACACAGCACCGTTCCAGAACACAGACTTTATGTTCAACCGGGTTTCTAGCGCACTAATTCCAACACAAATAAGAAATCTAGGAGGATTTTATGACATAGCCCAAACATTATCCAAGGACGATGCGTCAAGAATGACATTTACCATATTGCCACAAGGTCCAATCTCGGTTATGCAGCTCAAAGTATCTGAGAACTATCCAGGAATAGCAAAAGACCTCGTAACAGTAGAACCACTAGAATACCTCAAAGTAGACAGGGTCAAAAAGTCAGACTATTACAATGTTGGATTTTTCCCTCTAAACTCGATTGTGCAGGTAGTCATATTACCACAGGACGAATCAGCAAAAGCTTCTGCAAACAGCATAATAGGCAGCACAGTAAAGAACAACCAGACAATTCCATCAGATCTAGAGACAAGTGGATGGTTCTTCAATTCCAATTCTGGCAAAAAAATTGAAGCCATGTATCTTTTTGGTAAGGAATTTTCCGCAGATAGTACTGATCTTAAAATCACATTTGGTGAAGAAAAAACAATCCCAGTAAACATTGGAATAACAGAGATTGCCATACTAATAGGAATTGGTGCAGCAGCTGCAGTAGCTGTTATGTATTATTTGAAAGGAATTAAGTCTAGATAATCAAAACTGCCGCAGAAAAGACTGTGGTCCAGCGTCCTTTGCTGTCACCGATTGCAGTTTGTGTAATGTTCATGGATTTGTAGATTTCACCTGAAATCTTCCATTGTTTTCTTTTCTCATCCCATGATTTATCCAAGTCAAACTTAATGCCAAGTGATGATGCAAGCATCTGTGCTGCAATGTCTTCTGCATAATCACCTGCAACCTTTTCATTTTGGCCAAATGCTTCGTATTCAGATAGGTATCCGTATCGGTTCGTGTCCTTTGGCTGTGCCACGCCAACAGATGCTGAGATCAGTCGGTGTGGTTCGTTTGTCTGGTTTCTGGAATAAATGCAAAAGAGAACCTGTCCGGGATTGATTAGCTTGAGGCCTTCTGCGCGAGAGACCATCTTTGCATGTGGTGGAAATATACTAGAAATCAGAACAATGTTTGTGCCTGCAATTCCTGCATCCCTTAGGGCGTATTCGAAGCTTGTGAGTCTGTCTTCATGAACACCTTTGCCCTTGGTTAGGAATAATTTTTTTGCGACTAGATCAAGCATTTTGTTTTTGTAGCAATATATGGAATTATTATACTTATTTCAATCAGCGGAAACTAGCAATTTTTGATACATGATAAAGATTTTCGGAAAATGCATTCTTTTGCGGAATACAGATGCGCACATGTTATTATTTAGTCAAGGCCAGAATCATACCATGGATATTTTTGGTGTTTCTTTGGATTCAGCTTTGAGGTCAGAAGGCTTTGTCATAGGATACTATGTCTTTACTGTCGCCACCTCGCTTATTCTAATCAAGGAGACAAAAAAGCGAATATTGGACCTAAAGGACGGAATTCGCTCTATAATTTATGCCCCAATTGCGTTTGGAATACTGATTGGGTATCTGCTGACACTATATCCAATTGTGGAAAAGATTCCAGTTCTTAATTGGAGCTGGCTAGGCTATAATATTGCGTTTGGTCCCTTTGCAGACCAAGGATTTTGGGGAATAATACCGTTCATACCTCTGCTTCTGTACATGTTCATCCATATTAACCACGTAGAGGAATTATACTTTAGAAAATCAAAAAAGACAGTTCTAGTCTGGGCAGTGGCACATGTCGCAATGGGAATTAAACTTCACATGACAATTTTGCTAATACCGATCGGGTTTTTGTTCAAGTATGTCTATGACAAAAAAGGACTGAACCACTCTTATGCAATGCACTTTACAACAAACATACTGGTCGTAGTTGCTTTACTTTTTACGCTTGTCCGATGAGCGCTCTGGCTTTGGGCCCTGCATGAAATACCTATAGCCAATAAATCCACCAATGCACAAGTTGATCACGCCAAATAACACCAGCATCATTGGCATTGGCTTTATGAGGATCATTCCAGCTACAATTCCCCAGATTCCGGTTCCCAAAAACAAAATTGTCAGGACCTTGAGCTTTTTTGGTGGAATCCACTTCATTTGCTGGATTTGCAATGCGACTCTATTAAAGAGTGACGGGCTGCACTAACATTTTAAAACGCTAGCTTTTGTTAGAAAATCATTGCCAATATAGCTCAGCCTGGCAGAGCAACGGTTTTGTAAACCGTGGGTCAAGGGTCCAAATCCCTTTATTGGCTTTTTTCAAATTCTTGTTCCAAGGATTTATTAGAGGATCAAAAGTTCCAGCATTCATTAGGCTATAATGACGGAAAATAAGCAATGAGCTTCTTTGTCTGTCATTGCTTAGGAAAATAAATTGACAAAATTTGAAGAATTAGGGATAAAACAATCCATCTTAGATGGACTAAAGGACATAGGATTTGATGAAGCGTTTCCAATCCAAGAGGCAACTATACCCGTTTTATTATCAGGGCGAGATGTCATAGGCCAAGCCCATACGGGAACTGGCAAGACGGGCGCATATTCCATATCAATGCTGCAGGGAGTAGAGGCAAACAAGAGAATACAAGGATTGGTTCTTGCCCCAACGCGTGAGCTTGCACTACAAATCACAGACGAGATGAAAAAGTTTGCAAAGCACACAGGAATCAAGGCAGTCTCCATTTATGGTGGACAAGGAATGGGAGTACAGCTCCAAGCATTGCGCCACGGAGTAGAAATCATTGTTGCAACTCCTGGAAGGCTAATTGACCACCTAAAGCAGGGCTCAATTGAGTTAAACGATGTCAAGTATGTAGTTCTAGACGAAGCAGACACGATGCTTGACATGGGCTTTATTGACGATATTCGATTCATTCTGGAAATGACCCCAGTAAACAAGGTCATGTCATTGTTTTCGGCTACAATGCCTCCAGAGATCCTAAGACTGGCAGACGAATACCTAAACAATCCAAAACAATTCCTGCTTTCTGCAGACGACCTCTCTGGCGAAGGAATTGACCAGTCATTTTTGATCATTAAAGACAGAGAGAAAATGGATTATCTAACACAGTTTATCAAGGAAAACAAAAAGGCACAGACAGTCGTGTTTTGCTCTACCAAAAACAGAACACGAGATGTTGCCAGGGCATTACGCCAATCTGGATTTAATGCAGTTGCAATTGAAGGCGACATGTCACAACATAGACGTGAAATATCAATGTCACAGTTCAGGCGCGGTCAGGCAGACATTTTAGTTGCAACAGATGTGGCGGCAAGAGGAATCGATGTGCCCGAAGTAGCCCTAGTTGTAAACTATGATGTACCAAACCAAGAAATGGTCTATTTCCACAGAATTGGAAGAACCGCAAGGGCAGGAGCAAAGGGCCGAGCAATCACACTGGTGTCATATTCATCCGTTGGCGATTTTAATCTAATCAAGCAACAAGTCAAGGCACCAATGACTGACCTAAATGAGAAAATGGGAATCAAAGTAGACATTCCAGACCCACTAAAAAGACAGGTCGGCCCGCGCAGAACATTTGGCCGTGGCGGCGGAGGATTTGGAAGAGGTGGAGGACGAAGCTTTGGCAGAGGCGGATTTGGTCGAAGTGGTGGATTTAGACGTGATGATAACAGACAGGATTCTGGCAGAGATGAGCGAAGATATTCTGGATTTAGAAGAGAAGGCGACAGACGGGATTCTGGATTTAGAAGAGAGGAAAGGCGCGAGTCCAGAGTTGAAAGCGGGTTTAGGGGTCAAAGACAGCACAGTACAAAGAGACCTGCTCAGAGACGACGCTGGTAATCTTTTTTAGACTCGGATTGTAGTGATATCCAATGGAAGTAGGTTTTGTTTTACTCAATTGTGACCTTGGCGCAGAAGAATATCTCCTAGATGAAATAAAGCAAATTCCAGAAGTAAAGCAAGCATATCTGACATTTGGTGCATATGACATCATCATAGAGATCCATGCAAAATCAGCAGAAGACTTTGACAAGACAGTATCAAACAAAATCCGACGACTGTCTCGAGTAATGAGCACAATGACCCTAAAGGTTCTTGCAAGCAAGACCAAATAATTCAGGTAAGGCAAATTGGAAAAGATTCAATATTCAGGAACAGTCTGGGCAATAAATCACAACAACCCAGAACCACTAGTTATTCACTGCCTAAAAAAACTCCAGGACTATGGCATCAAAAGAGAAGACATCAGGCTTACTGATGCACCAGAAAATGTCCAAGTGGGCGAAATTGTAGTAGAGATGTGGCCATACCACATCGATGTTGCGCGCGTGAGAACAATACGAAACGAGTCCTTCATTTCCGGCTCCGTCATGCAAATTGAATTAAAAACGGACGAGCAAGGAAACTATATCGATTAAAAATAAAAAAGAGTTTAGCTGACAGTTACTTTGCCTGTCATCCATGGATGAATAATACAAAAGTAATCGTATTTTCCAGCCGCATCAAATTTCTGTGAAAACTCTCCACCTGTAGGTACAAGACCAGTGTCGAACTTGCCGTCAGGTCCTGCTTTGATGGTACCGCTTGTTGCAGTGTGTGCTGCCGAGTCTACATTTTTCCATGTGACTGTTCCACCCTTTGTGACTTTTGCCTCAAATGGTGAATAGCACTTGTTGCCTTTTTGGCAACCCTCATTTGCAGATCCCTTTACCATCTCCACGGTTACAGTAGATGTTGCCTTGCCTGTTGATTTGGCAGGCTTTTTACTGGCGTTTTTCTTTTTTGTGTCGGTTTTCTTGGTGTCCTTTTTGTCGTCTTGTTTTTGCTTAGTTTATGATGCGTCTGCATATTTCATAATTTGCACAGATATAAATTCTCCAAGCAATTCAAAGATTGCAAAGC
>CAYYBJ010000009.1:0-36746 GCA_964470325.1 uncultured Candidatus Nitrosotenuis sp.
TCAAATGAAAACACCTCTAGCTGATTTTGTTTTTCCGGCTTTGTCATGTCTTTGGTGAATTTACGATATTGTTTTCCTATGGTTTCCAGCTGCCCAATCCATTTTTGCCTGAGCAGATCAAGATAGAATTGTCGCTTTAGCTGTTCTATGTTTTTTGGAAGATATGCCCCAACATAGATTTCTCTCTGGGTTTTGCCATCATCATGTCGCAAATAGTAATAGTATTGATTTCCTTTCTTTCTTTTTACTAGAGATACCAATCAATACTATTACCCACCGAAATTAATAAAATTATTGTATTTTTGATAAAAACCGTGGGTATACCTAGTGCATTTTAACGAGATTATAGAAATTATCTCGCTCTTCTACTGAATATCCAATCTGGTGGATTGCATCAATAATTTTCTGGTCAGTAAGCTCGGTTGAGCGTGCACCAGTGCATGATACTACCTCTTCACCGATTAGTGTTCCGCCAAAGTCATCTGCACCATACTGTAACGCAATCTGTGCCATGCCGACTCCGTTTGTAAGCCAGGACGACTGGATGTGATTAATCAGGCCGTCAAAGACAAGCCTAGAGATTGCAATCATTTTGAGCAACTGCGTTCCTCCAACGCCAAATGTCATCAGGTTTTCCCTCTGCATGAGCGTGTTGTTTGGCTCAAAGTTCCATGGAATGAAAGCCATGAACCCCTTAGTCTTTTCCTGCAGTTGAATAATCTTATCAAAATGATTTGCAACGTCTTCTTGTGATTCCACATGGCCGTACATCATAGTGGCGGATGCCGGCAGGCCAAGTGTATGCGCCTCTTCCATTATTCGTAGCCATTCGGCAGACGAGATTTTCTTTGGACTGATTATATCTTTGACAGTATCAACTAGGATTTCAGCTCCTGCGCCAGGAACCGACTGCAACCCAGACTCCTTTAGTCTAGACAAGACTTCTTTGGTTGATGTCTTTTCGATTCTTGCAATCATGTCAATTTCAGATGCAGAAAGCCCATGGACGCCAATCTGCGGATACTTGGATCTCATCATCCTAAACGCATCCTCGTAATATTCAATGCCAAGGTTCGGGTTGTGGCCGCCTTGGATCAAGACCTGTCTAATTCCAAACATCTCCCATGCCGTCTTGACCCTAGCTTCAATCTGGTCCAACGACAAAGTGTACGATTCTGCGTCCCCAGGTGAGCGATAAAATGCGCAAAACTTGCAGTCAGTTACGCAGACATTGGTGTAATTGAGAATGATATTATTTACAAACGAGGCCTTTTTGCCAAATCTTTTCTGCGTGAGATTTCCAGCAACCAAACCCATCAGATGCACGTCATCAGACTTTAGCAGTCGCAAAATGTCAGACTTTGTTGGTCTTATTCCATGCAGTGCATTTTCCAAAATATCAGAAATCTGGCTGGAGTGAATCTGCTCTGTTATCTGGCTCAAGTGTCTTTGGTGGCCGGGCTATGTTATTTAATCCTCACTAGGCGCAACTGCAAATTACCACCACGCTATTTTTATTTAGGGTAGGCAGGCGAGATCCGCCATGGTCACAGGCCTGCAAATAAGAATGGACAGAATTTTGCGCAAAGGCAAGATGCTTTGCATCCCAATGGACCACGGAATATCAAGCGGCCCAATTGAGGGACTCACTAGTCCTGCCAGGGTAATAGCACAGTGCGAGACCAAGGGCCTCACCAGTGTCATAATCAACAAGGGAATTCTCAAGACTTTACCAAAGCCAGCAAGAATTGGCATCCTAGTGCATTATTCTTCCAGCACATCACTATCCATGTCGCCAAATCGAAAGATGTTATCTGGTACTGTAGAAGAAGCACTAAGACTTGGAGCAGACGGAGTATCACTACACATCAACGTTGGCGGAAAGGAAGAGCCAGAAATGCTAGAGCAACTAGGAATGACTGCATCTGAGTGCCACAAGTGGAACATGCCATTATTGGCAATGATGTACCCAAGAGGCGAGAATATCAAAAACCCACACGACCCAGAAATTGTGGGCCACGTAGCTAGAATTGGTGCCGAATTAGGAGCCGACATTGTAAAAACACTATACACCGGAGATATCGATTCATTTGCTAAAATAGTAAAAAGCACGCCAGTCCCAGTAGTAATTGCGGGCGGACCCAAGGCAAAGACAGACGAGGATGTGCTCCAAATGACAGAGGACGCAATGAAGGCAGGGGCAAAAGGAGTAACATACGGCCGTAACATTTTTGCACACAAAAACCCAGACAAAATAGTCGACGCACTAGCTGGAATCATCTTTAGAAGGGAAACTGCAAAAGAAGCAGCAAAAAGAATTGCAAAAAAATAGAGAACTAGTCATCTTGCCCAAAGTAGGCAAGGCAGGACTGGCAAAATTCCTATCACATCTAGAATCAGAAGGGATCAAGACAGTTTACGCAGACCCAAAGGCACTCCCACCAAAATCAAAATTATCAACCATCTATCCATCTCCAGCTGCAAAGCTAGTAGTATTAGAAAAAGACGCACAAAAGCCAAAGGGAAAGAAAACAGGTAAGCGATTCAAGGTCCTATCAAACAATGATATAGAAAAAATATTTTCCGAGGCAAAAAAGGGCCTAGACTTTGTGATAATTGAAGTAGCAGACTGGAAAATAATTCCGCTGGAAAATATCATAGCAAAGCTGCACAAGATTCACACACAAATCTACGCATTGGCCAGAACTCCAGAAGAAGTGAGAAAAATGTTTTCCATTCTAGAAATCGGCGTAGACGGAGTAATCTTTGAAGCTGCCACAATCTCCGAAGTTAAAGAGGCAATGGTGTATCTAGGTACGTCAACGTTTGAAATGGTAGAGGCAAAGATAATCGACATCAAAGAAGTGGGTGACGGTGAACGAGTCTGTGTAGATACCGCATCAATGCTACACAAAGGAGAGGGAATGTTAATTGGTTCCAGATCAAATTTCCTGTTCCTAGTACACAACGAGTCAGTCGGTTCATCATTTACATCACCACGACCGTTTCGGGTAAATGCAGGGGCTGTCCATTGTTATACAATATCTCCTGATGGCACCACAAAGTATCTCTCTGAGTTAGAGACTGGTGTCGAAGTCCTAGTCATCAATTCTCATGGAAAAGCAAGACGAGCTACAGTAGGCCGCTCCAAAATAGAGAGACGTCCAATGCTCATGATCAAGGCACAAGTTGGAGATGAAGTGGGCGGAATCATTGCCCAGGATGCAGAGACAATTCGATTTGTCAGACCGGGAGGACACTTGGTGTCAGTTACTCACCTCAAAAAGGGAGATACTGTTCTAGTTCATGCAAAGAATGCCACAGGCAGGCACTTTGGAATGGAAGTAGCAGACGAGTATATCTTAGAAAAATAATGACATACAAGACCTGTGTCAGCATTGCAGAAACCACACCAAGCAAAGTACTAGCCACGCTCAAAAAGGCGCTAGCAAAATCAGACTATGCAGAGATTCGATTTGACTTTGTTGCACCAAAAGACATACCAAATACAATACAGCTAACAAAAAAATACCACAAGCGATGCGTCTTCACCCTTCGCCCAAAGAAAGAGGGAGGAAGATTCCCAGGATCAGAAAAAGAACGAATATCAATTCTCAAGCTTCTCTCAGAGCATAATCCGTTTTTCATTGATGTGGAATTTTCTGCAACAAAGAACAAGGACCTGATTTCATACATCAAAAAAACAAAGACCCCGATTCTGGTTTCATGGCATGACTTTACCAAAACACCATCGATTACAGCATTAGTGCAAAAATACAAGGCCATGAAAAAAATCTCAAACCACATTAAAATAGTCGCTACTGCAAAGTCAACCAAAGATACCGCGTCAATACTATCGTTGTACAAAAAGCAAGGAAAAGGCCTAATCGCATTTGCAATGGGAGATTTTGGCAGAATATCTCGAATTTTGTGTCTGCACTTGGGTGCACCATACACCTATGTCTCACTTGGCAAGCCAGTAGCACCTGGCCAGTTCAGCTTAGATGAGATTAAATCGCTGCAGTCCCTGCAAAAATAACAATGACTAGGACCTTTGCAGTAATTGGAGATCCAATAGAGCATTCCTTATCGCCGAGCATTCACAATGCAGCGTTCAAGGCACTAAACCTAGACTGCACATACATCGCATACAGAATACCAAAGGGTGAGCTCAAAGAGGGAATCGGCTCATTGCGCCAAATCAAAATTTCTGGATTCAATGTTACAATCCCTCACAAAATAGAGATGATGCAATATCTGGATGAGGTAAGTCCGGAATGTAAAATGATTGGTGCTACAAATACCATATCCAATGAAAACGGAAAACTTGTTGGCTATAACACAGACATGGACGGATTCCTAGAGCCAATCAAGAAAAGAAACATTGGAATTTCAGGTGAATCTGCCCTAATACTAGGCTCAGGTGGAGCAGCCAGAGCTATAGTTGCAGGCTTTGCAAAGGAAAAAGCAAGAAAAATCACAATTGCAAATCGCACCATACAAAAGGCAGAGGAGCTAACAAAGTTCGCATCAGGCCTTGGTGCAGAATCAGATTCTACTACACTCCAAAATATTGATGTCTCAAAGTATCGATTCATCATAAACGCAACATCAGTTGGGCTAAAAAACGAGCCTAGTCCAATTGCAACCTCTGCAATAAACGCAAATCATGTAGTATACGATATCATCTACATGCCAATGAACACAAATCTAATCCAGCAAACAAAGAAAAATTCCGCCACAATAATTTATGGATACGAAATGTTGTTAGGTCAAGCAGTCCTTGCATTTCAAATATGGCACAAAGTCCAGGCCCCATACGAGGTAATGAAAAAAGTCTTGCTTGGAGGATTCTAGATGAAGGTAAAGGCTACAGTAAACGGCGCAATCTCACTAGTTAACGCAATTGCAACGTGGAAGGGTGCAACGTTAGGCATAACATCAAAGGTTGAAGCCATAGTATCAGCATCAGAAGGAAAGGGAATTCGCCTAGAACTGGACAGTCAAAACACTAGCTCGCGCCTTGTAAACAAGGTAGTCGAGTTTGCCATACCCAAAAAGGAGCTGGAAAAAAACAAGATAGAGATCTCACTAAAATCAGAAATCCCAACAGGATACGGACTAAAGAGTTCCAGTGCAATTTCTTCTGTAATATCTCTGGCATGCCACAAGTTATTCAAGCCAAACTACACAGATTCTCAGGTACTAAACGCAGGAATTGATGCATCACTTGCCACCAAAGTTAGCATGACTGGTGCATATGATGACGCATGCGCCTGTTATTTTGGCGGAATCCAAGTAACTGACAACAAGGCAAGAAAAGTAATCAAATCGGAAAAAACTCCAACAAACCTAGTTGCAGTAGTGTTTGTGCCAAAGTCTCGCAAGCGAGGAAACGTAAAACAACTCAGGGTGCTAGATACAATATTTGAGCGTGCATGGAATTTTGCAAAATCAGGTGACTATTGGAATGCAATGACACTAAATGGATATGCAACATCTGCCGTTCTCAATTCAGATCCAAAAATAATATCAACACTAATAGAGGCAGGTGCACTAGGCGCATCAGTATCAGGAAATGGACCATCCATTGCAGCTATAGTAAAAAAAGACAATACATCAAAAATAAAAAAGGTCTTCTCAGAACATGAGGGAGCAGTCACGGTAGCAGAAATCAACAACAAGCGGGCCGAAGTCCATGAACTGTAAGGTAGAGCAGTCAAGGCTTGCCGGGACATTGTCGTGTCCACCAAACAAGAGCTACACGCATCGGGCAATATTTTTGGCATCGTTGGTAAACGGCAAAAGCCTAGTCAAAAATGTATTACGATCTCGCGACACAAACGCAACAATAAAAATCTGCAGACAGCTTGGAGCAGAAATTACAGAAGCAGGAACTAACCTCAAGGTCAAAGGCATATCAAAATTTGAAAAAGAGGAATTGACTTTGGATGCATCAAATTCAGGAACCACAATACGCATAGCATCGGCAATTTCCGCCCTGCGAGACTCTAAAACAACACTTACTGGAGATGAATCCTTGGTAAAACGCCCAATGAAGCCACTGCTTGATGCACTGGAATCACTTGGTGCCAAATGCAAGTCAAATGACGGCAGGCCCCCACTAGAGATAACAGGTCCAATCAAGGGAGGTGAGGCTTCCATACCAGGAAACGTATCAAGCCAATTCATTTCCGCATTGTTCATTGCAGCACCACTAACAGAAAACGGAATCACAATCAACATTTCATCAGAATTAGTATCAAAACCGTATCTTGACGCAACCATATCCACAATGAAAAAGTTCGGAATCGACGTTGACATCATTACGCCCTACAAAAAATACCACATTGCACCACAGGAATACAAGCATGCAACCATAGCCATACCGTCAGACTTTTCCAGTGTGGCATTGTTGCTATCGGCTGCAACCCTAGTAGGAGAAAAGCTCAAAGTCAAAGTATCGATTGGAGAATTGGCTCAAGGTGACGAGGCAATAATTGACATTTTGGGCAAGATGGGAGCAGACGTATCACTTAACAACAATACCATAACTGTAGCATGTCCTGAAAAATTGACAGGAGGAAGGTTTGATCTCTCCAACACTCCAGATCTATTACCGCCGCTAGCAATACTTGGCCTAAAGTGTGACACCCCCCTGGAACTATACAATGTAAAGCACGCAAGATTCAAGGAAACAGACAGGATTGCAATTTTGGTTCGAGAGTTAAGAAAATTGGGACTGGAAATTACAGAAAAAGATGACGGCATGATAATCAATCCACCAACAACACTCATGGGCGCAGAGCTAAATTCAGAAGAAGACCACAGGTTGTTCATGGCGTTTTGCATTGCGGCAATGTATGTCGGAGGCTGCACAGTATCAGACCCAGAGTCAGTTGATGTGTCGTATCCAAGCTTTGTTGCAGACATGAATCGAGTCGGCGCAAAAATCACAACGATATAGGTTATAAGCATCAGGTGCGGATTTTTTACTGATGGTAGGCAGTTCTATTGGTTCTAGACTAGTGTTGACCAGTTTTGGAGAAAGCCACGGCCGATGCATCGGCGCAGTTCTGGATGGATGCCCTGCAGGCCTAGAACTGGAAGAAAAAGACATTCAAAAAATGCTTGACCAACGCAAACCAGGCCAGTCGCTTGTATCCACACAAAGAAAGGAAGGCGACATTGTAGAGATTCTCTCTGGCGTATTTCGTGGCCATACCACAGGCGCACCAATTACCATGATAATTTGGAACAAGGACCAGCATTCGCGCGATTATGATAATCTAGTAACAAAGATGAGACCGGGACATTCTGACTATCCAGCGCTAGTAAAGTACAACCAGTATAATGACCACCGAGGTGGCGGGCGATTCTCAGGTAGACTGACTGCAACACACGTGATGGGCGGAGCAATTGCAAGAAAATTACTAAAAACAACACTGGGCGTAGAGACTCATTCTTACACTGTCAAAATTGGCAAAATTGCGATGACAGAAAAATTTGACTCTAAAATGAAAAATTCAATTTACCAAAATGAAGTTAGATGTCCGAACCAGAAAACTGCAGAAAAAATGCGAACAGCAATTTTATTAGCAAGAAAGAGCGGCGACTCACTCGGCGGAATAATAGAATCCACCACGACAAATCTTCCAGTAGGCCTTGGCGAGCCGATATTTAGCTCACTAGAATCAGACATTGCAAAGGCAATCTATTCAATTCCATCTGTGAAAGGAGTAGAGTTCGGTTCCGGCTTTGCAGGAGCAGAATTGTACGGCTCGCAAAACAACGACCCATACATTGCCAAGAAAGGCAAAATATACACAAAGACAAACAACGCAGGGGGAATACTTGGAGGACTATCCACGGGCATGCCAATCACAATGAAAATTGCATTCAAGCCAGCATCATCTATAGCAAAAAAACAATCAACAATAGACATCAAGACAAAAAAGCCGGCAACATTGCAAGTCCAAGGAAGACATGATCCATGTGTTGTGCCAAGGGCACCCCCAGTGGTGGATTCCTTGGTATCACTAGTACTAGCTGACCATGCATTGATGGGCGGATTCATAAAGCCAGTTTTGTAGAAATGTCAAACATTGACCAGCTCCGAAATAAAATAGACGAAATCACAATACAAATGCTCAAGCTGCTTAAAGAGCGAACGGAAATAGCAAAGCAGATTGGCGAGCTCAAAAAAAACAGTGGGCTATCAGTCTATGATGAAAAAAGAGAGGAACAGTTACGCACTGAAGTGTCGCAGTTGTGTAAGCAAATAGGTCTGGACGAATCCATTGGTAAAAAATTCCTAAATTTCCTCCTAAACGAGTCCATCAAGGTCCAAACAGACGGAAAACAAACACACATGACCATATTTCTCAAGGCAAAGACTCTGGAACAGCAGGGCAAAAAAATAATCCACATGGAGGTAGGCGAGCCGGACTTTATGCCATCACCCATAATAAAATCGGCATTATCTGAAGCATATGACAAGGGCCTAGTCAGGTATGGTCCGGCACTTGGTATGCCCAAGCTGCGAGAGGCACTGGCGCAACATTGCACCAAGAAATTTGGAGCAAACATCAAGCAAGAAAATATTCTAGTATCACCTGGCGGAAGATTTTCAGTATTTTTGGCAGTCTCTACTCTGCTAAATCCAGGAGATGAGATCATTGTAATTGAACCTGCATGGCCTGCATACCGAGACTGTGCCGCAAATGCAGGAGTAAAGGTGAGAGCCATAGCCACCACGCTAGAGAACAACTGGGATCCGCCCATTTCAGAAATAGAGCAGACAATAAATTCTAACACAAAAATGATCGTCCTAAATTATCCAAACAACCCAACAGGCAAGGTACTATCGCCAAAGCTCCAAGACAAGATAATAGAAATCGCAAAAAGGCATGACCTCTATGTGTTATCTGATGAGATCTATTCCGAGTATGCATTTGCAGAATGGAAGTCAGGTCTAGCTAGCAACTATTCAAAGGCAATCATAACGCAGTCATTTTCAAAGTCGCATGCAATGACTGGACTACGAATAGGCTACACCATTGCAGATCCAAAAATAATTGAAAAAATGGTAAAGCTCCAAGCATTATGCATCACAAATGTAGCAGAGCCAATCCAGTATGCAGCACTAAAGGCACTAGATGCAGATACTACAAATAACACAAAAAGCGTCAAATCAAAAATCAACATCCTAGTGCAAGAGGCAAAGAAAATGGGCCTCGAATTTTCAGGCCCAGATGGCGCAATGTACCTTTTTGCCAAGGTAAACAAGCCAGGTTTTGACGGACTGGAATTTACAAACAGGCTTTTGGATCATGGCGTAGCCATTGCCCCAGGCGATGGCTTTGGCAACTACAAGGAATTCATCCGAATTTCAGCCTGCCAGGACGAAAATAGCCTAAAGAAGGGAATGATGATATTAGATGAGGTTCTGAAGGAGTTATAGATGAAAAAAAGCATCACTGTTTTAGGCGCTGGCGGCAAGATGGGCCAGTGGTTTACCAAGTATTTTACATCAATTGGTTATGAGGTAATTGGGTTTGATTCAGAGGCGCCAATCACTGACAAGTCAGTCAAAAAGGCAAGCTCTCTAGTCAGCGCAGTTCTCAATGCAGACATTGTACTATTATGTACGCCAACAAGACGAACCCCAGAGATAATACGACTGATTGCAAAGGAAATGAGGCGCGGATCATATCTAATAGAAATCACATCACAAAAGGCAAAAACTGCAGCTGCATTACTAAAAATTCCATCAAAGATAAACCCGGTTTGCATTCACCCAATGTTTGGCCCAGGCGCAAAAAAGATCAAAGGACAGAATATTATCTCAATTCCAATCAAGGACGTAAAAAAAGAGCTTGCACTTGTAAAGTCATTATTTGAGGGAGCAAACTTTGTCACAATTGACGCAATAGAGCATGACAAAAAAATTGCAATCATACTGGGACTGACACACTTGGTGAACCTAGCATTTGCAAACATCCTATCCAAGGATGACAAAATATCGCTAACAGAACGCATGTCAGGCACCACGTTCAAGATTCAAAAAATTCTCTCTGAAAGCATAATGACAGAGTCCACAGAACTAATAGAGACCATCATATCCAATCCAGAAATAAGAAGAGCGGCAGAGGAGTTCTGGAAGGATGTTGGACGACTACTCACTGCAATCCAGGAAGGAAAATCAGAGGAAATTACAACATACATCAGAACAGTCCACGAAAACCTCTCAAAGAATTCCAATTTGGAAGAATCATACAAGAAACTAAATACAATGATCAACGCAATCGAGAAGTAATGCGTTCAACAAAAATAGTAACATCTTTTGTCGTATGCCAGGAAAAAATCCTCATCCTAAAGAGAAGCAATCAAGTAAAGAGCATGAAAGGGCTTTGGGGTGCAGTAAGTGGGATAATAGAGGAAAATGAGGACCCACTGCATCGAGCAAGAATAGAGATTTTCGAAGAAATTGGTGCCAAGGCAGATTCCATAGAACTGCTCAAAGCAGGAAAAGACATGACAGTATCCTCACCACAGTATCCAGACCACCAGTGGCACATCTTTCCGTTCTTGTTCAAAATGGAAAGCACCGAAGTATTGCTAAACTGGGAGAATTCTTCCTACAAGTGGATTAGCCCAGATGAGATAAACCAGTACGAGACTGTCCCAAACTTGGACGAAGTTCTACTCAACTTGCTGTAGGTTTTCGTTTTCCTTGACGTACTTTCTTTGCTGTGGCAGCATAAGATAGACACATGCGCCGCCACACATTGTACATGGGACATTGTTGCCATTGTGCTGGCCTGTCCTGTTATGGATTCTTGCCGCTTCTTCTGGATCAATAGATAGTGCGATTTGTTTTTCCCAGTCCAGTGTTCTTCTTGCTTCAGTCATCTTTGTGTCCCAGATTATCACCTTATCTCGCAATTTTACCAGATCACCTGCATGCGCTGCAATCCTGTATGCGATTAGTCCTTGTCTTACTTCTTGTGCATTTGGCAATGCTAGGTGTTCTGCAGGGGTCAGATAGCATAATAGGTCGACTCCCTCGCTTGCCGCAATTGCAGCTCCAATTGCACTAGAAATATGATCATAGCCAGACGCAACATCTGTAACCAATGGTCCCAGCACATAATACGGAACATCACCAATCAATGATTTTGCCAGTCGAACATTTGCCGCAACCTCATTTAGCGGAACATGTCCTGGGCCTTCCACCATCACCTGCACGTCCTGCTCGTGTGCTTGCTTTGTTAGTCTTGAAATGTTGATCATTTCCTGCACCTGGAGCTCATCATGCGAGTCCAATATAGAACCCGGACGCAACGCATCGCCAAGACTAAACGTTACGTCGTATTTTTTTGCCAATTCCATCAGATAATCATAATGAGTAATGTAGGGATTTTCTTTGTCATATTTTAGCATCCAGGCAGCAGTAATTGTTCCGCCCTTGCTTACGACACCCCCATATCTCTGGACCTTGAGGATTCGCTTGGCAATCTCTTTTGTTATGCCAGAGTGTATTGTGGTGTAATCTACGCCATCTTTTGCGTTATTTTCAAATGCGTTTAGAAAATCATCCTCGGTAATATCTAGTGGATTTTTGTGCTTTTCCACTCCATGGTTGTAGGCCTCATAGATTGGAACGGTACCAAACGTGATTGGTGCTGCCTCAAGCAATGCTCGTCTAATGGAGCCAACATCTCCACCATCAGAGAGATCCATGATGGTATCGGCATGGTGCTTGACTGCCACTTGCGCCTTTTCAATTTCCTCGTTTAGGTCTACTTTGAGAGTGGATGTTCCAATGTTTACATTGACCTTTGTCTTGAGTCCCTTACCAATTCCCACTCGGTGAACCTTTTGCGGCCTGACATTATTTGCTGGAATGATAATAGAGCCTGTTGCCATTCTGGCTCGAAGCCACTCTGGCGTTATTCCTTCGTCTTTAGCTACTTGTTTCATCTCGTCTGTTATAACACCACGACGAGCGGCAGCTAGCTGAGTTCCCATGATATCATTAGGTCGACTCTAGATTTAAACAGTAGGCAGGGTTCGATTCCACAAATACTATAATTCAGATGCAATGCAAAATACTTGTGGACATTTTATCAATCGGTGGCTCTGATCCGTCCTCTGGTGCAGGAATTCAGTCAGATATTTTAGCTGCTCAAGCATTAGGCACAAACTGTTTTTCTGTAGTCACTGCAATTACTGCACAAAATTCTCGCAAGTTCAGCTATGCAGAGCCTGTCTCTGCAAAATCAATTCAGGTGCAGATTGATTCTGTTTTATCAGATTTTGATGTAAATGCAATTACACTAGGAATGATGTACGATGATACCACAATCAAGGCAGTCCACTCTAGGCTCAAAAATACCAAGATTCCAATCATACTAGACCCTGTGATAAAATCTACTACTGATGGAGTTTTGCTAAAAAAAGATGCAATTACAACTCTAAAGAAATTACTAATCCCAATTTGCTATTGTATGACACCAAATGTCGCAGAGGCTGAATTGCTCTCAGGCGTAAAAATTAGGAAATTTTCTGACCTTGTGCTTGCTGCCAAAACACTCACTAGGCTTGGTGCAAAAAATATCATCATAACTGGCCATTTCTTTGAGAAGGGCAAAATCAGCGATTTTGTTTATGATGGAATACGACATGAGTCAATCCCAGGCAAGATCATGCCAGGACAGAACCACGGCAGTGGTTGCAATTTTGCAATTGCAGTATCATATTGTGTAGCAAAAAGAAAAAACATTTTTGATTGTGCAAGATTTGCAAAGCAATTTACGTATAATTCCATAAAATCCTCACAAAAACTAGGCCGTGGCCTAAAAATCACAAGACCAAGACAAGATCCCATACAGTCCGAGCTTGCAAAATCAATTTCACAATTCAAAGACCTCAAAGAGATCAATACATTCATTCCAGAATGCCAGACCAACTTTGTCTTTGCGAAACCCAAAGCAAAGTCAGCTAGCGATGTTTTGGGAGTATCTGGCAGAATAGTAAAGGCAGGAAATCAGGTCATAATGGCAGGCAATTTAGAATATGGAGGATCGCGGCACGTGGCATCTGCGGTACTGGCAATGCAGAAAAAATTCCCCAAAGTCAGAGCCGCTCTGAACAATAGATATGAAGAGAAAATAATCAAAAAATTTGCCAAGGTTAGAGCCAAAATTGTAAACTATGACAGAGCGCTAGAGCCAAAGTCAAGCAAAAAAAAAGAAAACACGTCCGTGTCATGGGGAGTAAGCCAGGCAATCCAAAGTATGTCCAGTCCGCCAGATGTGGTTTACCATAAAGGCGATTTTGGAAAAGAGCCGATGATCCTAGTCTTTGGCACAACGCCATTGAATGTAATTCAAAAACTAGCAAAAATTCTCTAAGCAGTGCAAAGATCTTTGTGTAACTGTGCATAAATACTCGATATCGTGGTATAATTTTATGAATGCAGTAATTTTGGCAGGCGGCCTAGGAACAAGACTACAACCATACACAACATTTTTGCCAAAGCCAATGCTACCATTGGGAGAAAAACCACTGCTTGAACATTTGATTGACTGGCTTAGACGCAACAAGGTAGACGAAATTGTTCTGTGCGTTAGTTATCTAAGAAAAACAATAGAGGATTATTTTGAGGACGGCTCGCGATTTGGAGTCAAAATAGAATATGCAGTTGCAGACAAGCCCCTTGCCACTGCAGGCCAGCTAAAGACCGCAGAATCGTTTGTTGGCGATACTTTTGTTTGTGTGTATGGAGATTCCGTGTTTAATTTTGATCTAAAGAAAATGGTCACACAGCACAAGACAAAAAAGTCATTTATTACAATGAGCCTGCACCAATACAAGACCAACCTCAAGTACGGTGTAATAGAGACTTCCAAGTCAGGCAAGGTAACTGCCTGGAATGAAAAGCCCGAGATAAAGGCAAACATCAACATTGGCTGCTATGTGATGGAGCCAGGAATTTTCTCGTATATTCCGCAGGCAAAACCATACGGAATGGATGATGTAATCAAAAAGGCACTAGCAAAGAAAAAAGATGTCGGTAGCTTTATCATCAAAAATGGTTTTATCGACATTGGAGACAAGGCATCCTACAAAAAGGCATACCAAGAATTCAGAGAAAAGCTTGGCAAGATTTAATGTCTGATATTACAGTCCGCAAAATAGTCGAGTCCGACTTGGACCGTGGATTTTTAGAATCATTAGATTCGCTCAGAAAAACAAGCGATATTGACAGAAAAAAGGCAAGGAAAATCCTAGAGCAGATCAGCAAAAACCCAGACCACGTCATCTTTGTAGCAGAATACCAGGGAAAGATAGTAGGCTCTACCACACTGCTAATAGAGCAAAAATTCATCCATGATGGCGGAAAAGTAGGCCACATAGAAGACGTCGTGGTGTCAGAGAAATTCCAGTCAAAGGGGATAGGTGTAATCATAATCAGGGCTGTGCTTGATTACGCCAAAGCCCAAGGCTGCTACAAGACAATACTGGACTGTGATGATAAGGTCAAACCATTTTATGACAAGCTAGGTTTTGTTAGACATTCAAACGGAATGCGATATGACCACTAGAAGAATTCCTTGATTGGTCGCTTTTTTGTCTTGAAAAGAACTGCACCCGCTGCCATCACTGCAACAGAGATTCCCATGAACAATACTGGGATGATCTCCACAGTGTTGATTCTATAGTTTGCGTCAATGTTTGGCACAATGGAATTTGCAATAATCATTCCAACAAGCAAGACAGCACCGCCTGCAACAATTAGTCCACCGATTTGTCGCGAGCCATATCTCTTTGACATGATAAACGTAGTTCCCGCCATCACGGATGCCGGTGCAACACCAATTGAAATGTACATTAGCAGTTTTGCCTCAGGTTCCGTCTCTACGTTTGGATGAGTCAGATAATTGTAAAACACATTGACCTCTCCTGCAAACATGGCAAATAAACCAAGTGATGCAATTGCAATGTATTTTTCAATTCCTGCCATGTATGCCAAAAATGATTTTAGATAAATAAATGGTTAGATTATTCCGACTAGTCCCGCAAGCTCTTTTCTGCATGCGGCACCAAGCTGTTCTGCTGCCTTTTCTGGAGCAATTGAATTCAAAAACACACCATAGCCTCGCTCAAGGCCTGACCAGGCAGATGTAAGAGGATATATTTCAATGTGCCAATGGATTTGCCTGCTGTTTTTCTTTTCCGGCGATAGATGAAACACCAAGTTGTACGAGACATTTTTGAGCGAGTTAGACAGTCCACCAAGTGTTGCGCGCAGAATCAATGACAAGTCATTGATTTCCTTTTGTGTGATTTTTGAAAAACTGGTTGTGTGTTTTTTTGGGCAAATCCAGTATTCGTATGGATGTGATGGAGCCCATGGGCAGAAAGCCAAAAACCCCTCCGTTTGGAGCACCTGCCTAGGCCCACCAGTCTCTGTGTTTACTGTCTGGCATAGTGGGCAGGCTCCCTTTTCATTGAGAATTCTATGTGACGACTCTGCTTCCGATTCGATTAGTGGTGGTATGGTAGAAAATGTGACCATGTTGATGTGCGGGTGCGCAGTGACGCTTCCTGCGTCCTTTCCGTGGTTTATGTAAATTGAGACGTATGTGACTCCTCTTTGGGTGTACAGCCATCGCAGTCTGTCTTGTATTACTACCAAAATGTTAGACCATTGTTCCACAGAGATTGTGGCAAGTGACTCCTTGTGTTTTTCAGATGCTACAACAATGTAATGATAACCATATGCTGGCTCTGAATAAAGAGGTCGCTCGCTGTACGAGTTTTCAGCAGAAACAGTGACTGCGGCATTTTTGCTCTCAAAGACACGGACGGTCCAGTCTTCCACATAATTGTCCTCAGAGTCCTGCAGTCTTTGTAGCATTCCGTCTTTGGCAACCAGTGACAGCAGAGAGGGATTTGTCATGGATTCATTGCCAGGACAGAACGGGCATTTTTTTGAATCATCAACCTTTTCGTCATTTTGGGAGACAATGACAAAGCGTTCCGAGATGTAGTCCTTTCTCATGCTCCCCATATTCGATACTATGAATACGTGTATGATAAAACCTTTTCAAAGATCGCAATTTGATTTTGGGTCAGCTCAAAGTTTAAAGTGATCTTGGATCAGATTTCAAATTGGGGATTAGTTTGGTAGATAATTCCAAAGTTAAGATTGTTTATGTTTTGCTTGATGGAGTCGGAGACCTGCCACATCCTGATCTAAAAAACACAACGCCCCTCGATTATGCAAAGACTCCAAATCTAGATAAAATGACAAAAAATGGCGCAATGGGCGAGGTAATTTCCGTTGGAAAGGGAATTGCCCCAGAATCCGACATTGCAGTCTTTAACATGCTAGGCTACAAATTCCAACACTCGGAATATGCAGGGCGAGGCGTAATAGAGGCAATAGGCACGGGAATTGACTTTAAGGACGGCGACCTAGCACTGCGCGGAAACTTTGCCACGCTGGATGATTCTGAAATTATAATAGACAGACGTGCAGGACGCAAAATCGAAAAAGAAGATGCGCTTGCAGTATCAAAGGAAATTGAAACCAAGATAAAATTCTCAGAGCCAGGCGCATCAGTAGTAGTTGCGCCAACAATAGGACACCGAGTTGTAGTCCGAATCCGTTGCGAGAGTAAGCAGTTATCATCAGAAATCACAAATACAGACCCGGCATATTCCCGAGTCGACGGCATGGGAATTGCAAAGGCAGTAGGCGACTATCTCAAAATAGAGCGCTGCCTACCATTAAACCAGATGCCAAACTCGGATCTTACTGCCAAGCTAGTAAACGAGTTCACAGAGCAGTCACTGAAAATTCTAAGAGAAAGTGAAATCAATAAGAAAAGAAAGGCGCAGGGAAAAAAGCTCCTAAACTCTATTTTACTTCGTGATGCAGGAAATCACTATCCAAAAGTAGTGCCAATCAATGACTTGTATTCTATGAGATTTTCATGCATAGTCGATATGCCAGTGGAAATTGGCATATCCGAGGTGCTCAAGATGCGCACATTCAGCGCAGGCGGCCTAACAGACTATGAGGAAAAGGCCCAAGTTGCGGCAAAGGCAATGGAGACTGAAAATGCAATCTATGTTCATCTCAAAGGCCCAGACGAATTTGGTCATGACGGAGATGCCATAGGAAAAATGAAAAACATTGAGGAAATCGACAGACGATTCTTTGGTACTTTACTAGATAATATTGATACAAAAAAAGTGGCAGTTGTGGTATCTGCGGATCATTCCACACCATGCATCAACAAGGGCCACTCTGACGATCCAGTGCCGGTCCTAGTATCAGGAGACATGGTCAAAAAGGACAACAGCACACGATACACAGAAAACAATGCCAAAATAGGAAGCATTGGATTGCTAGAGGGTGCCCAGGTAGTCAAGACCGCCATTCAGATGATCATATAGTAAATAGCGAAATTTTGCCAGAGGCCTGAATTGCGTCCAGTTTTTTTCGAATTGTGTCGACGTTTATCTCATTGTATAAGCCTGTAAACTTGCTTAGCTTGCCCTGTGCGCGACTCAGAACCGAAAGGCAGATTGAATTTTCGTCTTTTTGAAAATGAACCAAGGCAGCAGCTACTAGTATGATTCCCTGGACTAGGTCTTTTTCTCCCTCATAGCATTTTTTCCAGACTCCTTCTAGCACTTCGTGTGCTTCCCAGAATCGTTCATCATTAAAATAAAAAATTCCCTGCTTGATTGCCTCTTCCTTTGGAATGTGTTCTTCTACTACAAGCCTTGCATGGTCTAATGGCGCAATTGGCTTTAGTTTTTCAACTAATCCATCCATCTTTGATTTGTCAATTGATACGTCAAATTCCACATATTTTGTAGAGACCCGGCAGTCCCGGATGGTGCAGTCTTGGCCTAGGCTTCTGGCCTGCATTAGTAGCTGGCTTGTGTTCTGCGGAGAAAATCCGGTGTTTTTTAGATGAAGTATGAATCTATCCATTGATTGGCAAATGTCGAATTTTCTTAAATCTCTTCGGGAAAGTCCGGTAATGGTTTATATGAAATAGAAAAACGAGGCAAGAATACATGTCAATGCAAATAGTAAGCGATGTAAACAATACGTTTCTCTCAAGAAGGGAGATAGTGTGTGAGTTTCCAGGCTTGGCGGGCAAGCTCAAAAAGCTAGATGCTGCAGACATGATTTCAAAGCAGCTCAGGCTTGACGGCAAAGTAATCATTCCGATTTCAATGAAGAACCATTCAGGCAGGCCAACAGTGCGAGGAACATTCTATGTTTATGATGATGAAGAGTTGGCAAAAAAACAGGTCAACCCAACCATTTTCAAGAGAATCGACAAAATAAAGGCAGCAATTGCAGCGGCCGCTCCAAAAGAAGAGGCACCTACAGAAGCCCCAGCAGAGGCTAGCTCATAATGGCAGGCAAAAAAGAGGCCAAAAAAGCAACTGGCGTTGCAGCGTACTACAAGATTTCCGGCGACAAGGCAACCAAGGTTCGCAAGATTTGTTCAAGATGCGGTAAAGGCGTATTCATGTCAGAGCACAAAAACAGAAAGACCTGCGGCAAGTGCGGACTGACAGAATTTAATCAATAAAGCTTCTTTTTTCGAAGTTTAGATTCTTTTTGTTCGTATTCGTTGATTTTCTGCAATAGTATTGGATCCAAGATGACCTTGGATAATGATTCGGCAGACAATTTCACGGTATTGGTATCAAGTGCCACATTTGTGACTGGGAGTTGTTTTGCAATCCAGAGTTTTTCTGTCTTGTCCTCTAGCTTGTAGTCCTTGAATCCCGTCGGGAATTTTTTTATAATGTGTGTAAGTAAAGTTTGGTCTGAAAAGACTGCACGCGGCTCAAATAATCTGGTGCTGTCTGCATATGTGTTCTCAAATAGACTTGATGATACCTCATCAGACAGCATCCCCATTTTGGATATTTTGCGAATCAATTCTATATAGTGCAAAAACTCGTGCGCCAAAATTGCGTGAATTGTTCCCTTGAGCCCAAATGCCACAAGTGGTGCTGAAATTTGTATAACTACTTGGAATTTTTCCTCAAAGAAGACAGGAATTGTCCTTGCAAATAATATCCCATACTGAAATGACATATCAGAGCCACTAGTCAGAATTGCAGACGGCTCCACATATGAGATTGGGTATTTTGTGCCAGAGGCTTTTTCTATTCTTTGTATGCCAGAAGTTACCAGATCAAATCTCTCTGTTATGGTATCATAGATGTTCTGTGGCAAGAGCCCCTTTTGATGTGCCTCTCTTACCTTTACTAGCTGATCCAATGGTTTGACTCCAAAGATGACATGTAAAAAGCCTTAGCGTATACGTATTTCATCAAAATCAAATTGTTCCAGTGTGCATTTGTTGGATAACAGATCAGACACATTTGGGAAAATGTCGTCTCCATATACAAAGTGCTTTAGTGGAACGCCTCCATCCAGAGTCATTTGTAACACAAACGAGTTTTGTGATGTCATATCATATTGTACGGTGTGGATTTTCTTTTCCGATCTTTTGCCGGATTTTTCATATATTGCAACCGTGCTGGAATTCAGATCGTCAAGTTTTGCCAGACTTTCCGGTACAATTGGATTCTCAGTTGTAATGTACAGTTTTGTCTTTGATTGAAACGGAATCGGTCCCTGAGGGATCTTTGGAATTTGCTTGAGATTGTGGATTTTGATTTTATCAGATACAACAATCTTTGGAATCTTTATTGTTCGCTTTTTTGGATTTATGAGCTTGACAAAGAACGGCCTGCCCTTGCCCAGAACAAGGCTTGTTGTGTCTTCTCCCCCAATCCAAGTTATCTTTGCCTGGACTGCGCCAAATTTCTCAAAGACATACTTGGATATCATGCCCTCGATACTGTCAAATTCCGTCATGCCGTGTCTATTACAGGTAACGCAGCCTTTTCCTAGGCAGTTTTGGCAGGGTTTCTGCTTTTGTCCAATGTCTCGTGTCGGCTTTGTGTATCTACCGGAAAGATAAAGCGATTTAGAGTGGGCCTCGCATGATTCGGTCTTGAAATCAACTGTTAGGGTAAGATCTGGCTCGAGATTATTTTGCTTTTTGTGGGTTTTGCGGGAAAACTGCTTTGCCAGCTCACGCGTAATGCTTGTCTTGACTCCATCAATTCCCTTTAGCTTGTACTGGGATCGGATATGGTCGTCTCTGTCCAGAACCGATGGTTTTAGCTTGGCGCCAACAAGAAATGTTCTGTACTGATATCCAACTGATGCCTCTTGCATCTTTTCTATATAGTACGATATGATATCAAAGACGTTTTTGCAGATATGGCATTTTTTGTTTTGTTTTTTTAGTTTTTTGTGAATTTTTTTACCCAATAATTTGTTTGATGCAAGGTGTAGTTTTTTTGAGAACAGCCTGCCAAGACAGTTATCGCATAGATCATATTCTGATAGAATTTTTTTTGATATCACCAATACAGATGCAAACTTGTCTTGTATCACAATGAAAATTTGATAAATTGACTATTAGTGGTTTGCCTAACCCATGCCCATTTTGCGCAAAAATCCCTGCATCTGCCTGCCCTTTGCTGCCTTCATCATGCCTTTGGAGTTTTTGTAATTTTTGAGAAGCTCCTTTACCTCATGTTCCGGCCAGCCAGAGCCGCGAGCAATTCTCTTTATTCTAGATGCATTTAGCAAATCAGGGTCTGCCTTTTCTGTCTTTGACATGCTTTGTATGATGTAGCGCCATCTCTGGATTCTAGTTTCCATCTGCTCTACTTGATCTTCTTTTACCATGCCAGACATACCTGGCATGTTATCCAAGAATCCCTTGAGTGAGCCCACCTTGGATACTTCTTCTAGCTGATAGTAAAAATCATCCATGTTCATTTTTCCGCTAGAAATTCTCTTTAGTCGAACATCGTCTGCTTCATTTTCCAGCCTTTTTGCCAGGTCCAGAACAGCTTGAATGTCACCCATACCAAGCAATCGACCGACAAATCGAGTTGGCGAAAATAATTCCAGATCGTCGATTCGCTCACCTGTTCCAATATACATTACCTTGGCACCAGTTGCAGCCGATGCTGCCAGTGCACCACCACCCTTTGCCGATGAATCCAATTTTGTTATGATGATACCTCCAACTGGAACTGTCTTGTGAAATGATTCTGCTTGGTTGTAGCATTGCTGGCCGATTGTGCCATCTATGATTAGTAATGCAAGGTCCGGCTCGGCCACTTTGCCTATTTCCTTCATTTCATCCAGTAGGTCCTTTTCTTCCTTGTGTCTGCCTGCAGTATCAATTAGCATAATGTCCAGGGCATGATTCTCAAAGTGCTTGAGGCCGTTTCTGACAATTCCTGGGGCGCTCTTGTTGTTTTCCTCGCCATACACTTCGACTCCAGACTTTTCACAGTTTGTCTTTAGCTGGACTAGAGCACCTGGCCTGTACGTGTCTGCGCCAATTACGCCAACCTTGTAGCCCTGCTTTGTTAAAAACTTAGCAAGCTTGCCGGTAACTGTTGTCTTCCCGCTTCCCTGGATTCCAAGCATTAGGACTTTGTTTAGCTTGCCTGGCTTGAACTGGAAATCATTTTCTTTTCCCAGTAATCCTGCCAGTTCATCATATAGAATTTTGATAATGTGATCTTTGCGTGATAATCCCGGTGGCGGAGTCTCAGTTAGCGAGCGTTTTTTGAGATTTTCCGCTATTTGGATTGCAAGTGTTGTTTTGACATCAGCAGATAATAATGATTTTAGAACATCGTTTGCAAGCTGCTTGATTAGCTCCTCATCCACGCCGGATGAGCTGACTATTTTTTTAATTGCTGCTCGTAGTCCTGTCTTGAGATTATCCAGCATTGTCTTTCATCTTTGCAGCCAGTATTTCAAATCTTCCTCGGTACCCATCCCAGAATTTTTCAGATTGTGTGATTTCTATTGGATTTGAAAATAAAGGACAGTTTGTCACAAATGTTTCTGCCTCGCCTCCTTCAAAGCTCAGGTTAAACTGAAACTGGTCTGATTTTTGTATCAATTCTGCAAGGTTTTGCGGTGTAATTTTTTTGCCAATCCAAGATTCATCCAGTCCATTGCACGAAACTGCAGATATTATAAACTCAAATCCAGAGTCAAGTAATTCTCTCATGTATTGATTTTGATCTTTTCTCCAGATTGGTGCAATGACTACAAGGCCTAGATCTTGCGCTATTTTCTCAAATCCGCTCTTTTGAAATTCAGATAAAATTCCACCATGAATTATACCTTGTATGGAATAGTCATTTTTTGCTCTGACTAGTCCCTGTTTTAATAGTTCTAGTTCATCCTCGATATAATCAGACTTTGATTCCAGCAAGATTTGTGGGATTTTCATTGCCTCTGCCTGTACTTTTGTTGCAGAGACATTTGGGTAATGCAACAAATGACTGTCTGCGGATTTTGCAAGTATAGTAACTAGGCATTTGATTGAATGGCCCATTTTGCGAGTCTCGTAAATTGCAAAAGCACTGTCCTTTCCTCCAGAGAATAATGCTGCCAGATTCATGGTATGATATGGTATAATGGATATTAGAGTCCTTCAAAACTCATAATCGTCATCAACAATCAGATGGCTTTTCCGCCCTATCATCAGGACCCGATTTAGAATTTGATTTGTAATATTAGTACTAACTCTTTATTCGCATTACTTTGGTGCGGTCCATGACCTTCCAATATTCCACCATTTGGCCCTGCTCTAGCTTGCCTTGGAGTTCTTCGTCAATCATTTGCACATCTAGCGTTTCAAATGTTTCGCTGTCCATAAGCTGGACTTGCTCGCCAGTAATTGAGATTATTTGGCCAGAACGCTTGTCAATTAGTGGGACATGTACCTGCATGGACACTGGACTTACGTGTGGTCTTTTTTGTCCATCAAAGATTCCAACCCCCACAATTCTTGCCTTTGCTGCGCCGTGCTTTCCTGGCTTGCTGGTATCATATTCTATAATTCTACATGGCTCTCCTGTTGGTTGATCACCTACTGGCAGTAAAATGTAAGAGCCGATTTTTAGTGAACCTAAATCTGCAGGCTTGCTCATAGTGTGACCAAATTATGTTCAGTATTTAACATTTATGAAGATCACTTTAGTTTTTCTAGAATCGACAATCCAACAAGATTGTTCATTGTGATCCCTTTTCTGCAAACGTTTCTCCTTGTTTGTTCGCAATACTTGTTTACACTTTGGTGGCTTTTTTGGCTGGACACTTCCAATACCACAATGTTGTCCTTGTATGGGAATGTGAATTTTGGTGGCTCGGAAGAATACGAGGCCATATTGCCGGCAGTTGCCTTACTCACCAGATCGTTTTTGGATACTGCCATTGCAAGATCTGAGAGATCCTCATCAGACTTTGAATATTCCAAATAATACACAGACACAAAGTTCATTGTTCCGTCCACGTCTCTCTCAAAGAGTTCGCTGTTTGTATTAAATACGAATGCGGTCTTTTGTGAGTTGCATTTTTCTATTTCCTTGGTTATTTTGGCATCATTTGTGAATTTAGCCAAAAGATAATGGTTTGCGTATGATGGAAAGTAAGGTTTGCTGTCCTCTGAAAACGTGGCAGTCACAAAATACATGTTTTCTACGTTTTTTGACTGCTGCCAAGAATCCTTTATCTCAATTGACTGGTGGTCGTGTATGTACGGAACGCATGCATATCCATCAGATGTTGCTTCTGACACTGCAAAAATTCGTCTCTGAGATTATTTAACAGTTTTTTGATCCATACAAACATAGAACCACGATTTACGTGAAATTTTCTGATCTCCTAGCAATACCTATTTAATAGAAACATTGGCGAATTTTTTTGTCCCAGCCTAGCTCAGCCTGGTAGAGCTTCCGGCTGTAGTGGTTGGCCATCGGCTAACTGAAGATCACAGCCTACTAGGCGCACAGATACCGGAGTGTCGAAGGTTCAACTCCTTCGGCTGGGACTACAACTTTGGTTAAATCTCTCCGTAGCGTATGCTATGGTGATGAGAACAGCAAGGCTTGATTCTGCTAACCGACTAGATATTTACCGAATGACAAGCAGATTCAAAATGCACTACAAAATATTCAAAAGTCACCGATTTGGTTCAAAAAGTATGAGTGGAGAAGCATGGTCAAACCTAGACAAGGTCGATCAAAAAATAATAGAGATCCTAAACAACAATGCACGTACTCCATCAAAAGATATTGCAGTTGAGCTAAGAAAGTCTGGCCATGACGTATCCGATAGAACAATTCGAAAAAGAATAGAGCGTCTGGAAAAATCAGGAATAATCAAGGGCTACAAGGCGGTATTATCCGATGTGGCGGAGACAAACGAGCACGAGGCGTTGTTTCTCAAATTCAAGGTAACAAAATCTCTGGATACTCTAAAAGAGTCAATTCGTGAATATGTAGTGTCTCTACCATACTATTTGATGGCGGCAAACATGGATGGCGAATGGAACATGTTGGTTATACTGAGGATGGAGAGAGGTCTAAAAAATCCAGCATCAAGAATTGTAGAAAGATTCTCAGAAGACATCATAGACTATAGAATCACAAAGATTGATTTTAAGAATGTCAATATTGTGAATATGTCACTTTTGCTTTTGTGATATAGAAAATTCAGATTCGGCAGTGGCTAGTGCGTCCTTTAGTTCTTTTATGGTAAATGGCTTTTGAATAAATGCCAAAACGCCAGCACTGATTGTATCCTTGACGCGTTTTGTTGTCTTTTCGTCTGCAGTAATTAGTATGATTTGCGCGTTCGGCTTTTCGTCTAGGATCTCGTTTGCAATTACATCTCCATTGGTGTCTGGCAAAATCATATCAAGCAAAATGATTGGATTTGACTTGAGTAGTTTTTTACATCCTGTCAAGCCGTCGTTTCCAGTATAAAATGTGCTAATATTAGAGTACCCCAGATTATTCAGATAACCCTGAATCTTTAGCACGATTGCCTTGCTGTCATCTACTATAATGACAGGCCTAGTTACTGTTTCTTCAGATATAGTAAATTCTTTGGATTTTTCAAATGCATCCTTTGCGGAATCGTACTGGCCTGCCTTGAGAAAACATTTTGCTGCACATAAAAACGCAGACTTTGCGGTAAAGCTTTTCTCCTTTTTTGCAAATGTAAAAAACAGCTTGCCTGCTTCCACTGCTTCATCAGAAGAGTCCTTGTTTTGCCTATTCTTGCACTCGGACGCCAAGATCAAAGACAGTGCTGCTTTGATTGGGTCGGATTTTTTGAGTGAGTCTGCAATCCCAGTTAGCATGTTGTAGGCTGCCATGTTTTGGCTATTTCGCAGATGTGTCAGCGCCAAGTCAAAGTCTGGCTTTTTTGTTACCACAAAAAATCCTAGGTTGTGTTTTATTTTATACTAGTTGTTGAACGATTGAACACACAGGATGAAAATTATGCACCTATCATCCAGTGTATGATAGTAGTAGAGACATATGCAATTGCAGCGCTTCCAGGAATTGTAATAAACAGGTTGCAACAATTTGTTTTCCTACCTTCCAGCGTACAGTATGTTTTCTTCGAGTAGCGCCTGCACCCATAATAGAGCCAGTAATCGCATGAGTTGTGCTTGCCGGAATCCCAAGAGATGCAAATACTGCCAAAACCAGTCCTCCTCCAGTTTCAGCAGCAAAACATTGGTATGGTCCCAGTCTGGCAATTTTGACACCGAGTGTCTTGATTACTTTGAAGCCTCCAATGAAAGTACCAAGTGCTATTGCGGATGCGGCTGCCAAGATAACCCAAATTGGAACCTCAAATGAGGTCAGGATTCCTTGTGACATCAATATCAACACAATAATTCCCATTGTCTTTTGGCCATCGTTTGCGCCGTGCGTTACTGCAAACCAGACAGACGATACAAGTTGTAATTTCCCAAAGACCTTGTTTACAGGTCCTGGTTTTTTCTTGCAAATATTGTAATTATAATAGTCGTAAACAAAATTCCAATCAGCATCCACCAATCGGTGATGCGACAATTCCAATTAGGACCTTATACAAGCCATCAAAGAGGAGTTTTTCATATCCAACAGACGCAAGGCCAGTTCCGATGAGGCCTCCTATTAAAGAGTGGCTTACAGAAATTGGCATGCCAAAATATGTGGCAATAGATGCCCACGATATTGCTCCTGCCAGGCCACCAATTATCATGTATATTGTGACGTCTTCTGGGTTTAGGATTCCCTTTACTATTGTGATTGCAACTGCAAACAAAAACGGTCCAAAGTTTGCAGCTGCGATCAATACGGCATGTAACGGTTTTAGGACTCGAGTTCCAATTACTGTTGCAACAGAATTTGCGGATCGTTCCAACCATTTACAAAATCAAACACAAGTGCTGCCACTATTGCGCCTATTGCTAGCTCATCCTTCTGGTAATCTACGTGTATTTTAGAACAATGTCTTCAATTACGTCTGCAACATCAAGACACCTACGAGGCTCCCTCAATTGCCTCGTAGATATCCTTTAGCTTGATTATTGTTACTGCATCATTTGTCTCAAATAATTTTCCAACTGCAATTCTGCATAGATCATCAATGTTGTGTTCAAGATCACTGATCTTTCGACAGTGATCAATTAGGGACTTGTCTACTTTGACTTGTTTTAGTCCAGATATGAGTAATTCTACCTCTTTTATGGCATTAAGTAGTTCTTCTACAATATCCAGCACGTAATGGGGCAGACTGGACGTGATATCTCTTGATTCTTCCTGCAATGCCTTCGACATAGTCAATTACGTCATCTGTCTTGGATGTTATTTTTTGAATGCCTTCTCTGTCCAAAGAGGTGATGAAGGTCTTGTTTAGTTCTGCAAAAATAGAGCGCGTAAGCTCGTCTGCTTCTCGCTCTAGCTTTTTTATTTCTTCTTGATAGTGATCTGACTTGTCCATATTTGCAAGTAAATTTACTAGTTGTTAGGCAATCTCTTTTGCCTTGATTGCCAGATTATCCAGTATAGTTAGAATCTCTTTTTCATTTGATTTTATCACGATGGCCATTGACCCATAAGCGGAGTCCAAGGCTCATGTCATGTGTGTTCTACATATTCTATAGTTCGCCATATAGATACAGATCTACATTACGATCCACATCAAAACAATTTTGTATCATACATAGGTCAGAAAATCATGAAGAAGATAGAGGCAGTCATCCCAGCAAATCGACTAAACTTGGTAGTATCTGCAATAGAAGAAAGTGGTGTTACTGGAGTTACAATAATAGAATCAAAGGGCAGAGGTAAGGGCGCAAGGCCTGCACTTCGTAGCTCTCGTGGCACTAGTACACAGGTTGCCGAATACAACAGCTTGGCAACTATAATTACCATAGTTGAAGAATCAAAGGTTGATCGGATAGTAAATTCCATTCTGAATGCAGCAGGCACTGGATCTAGCGGAGACGGTAAGATCTTCATATCAACAATTGACGAGATAGTCGACATTCAGACAAAAAAGAAAGGCCTAAACTAGAACCTAAGAGAATTCAGGTCATAAATTGTCTTTTTGGTTTTTTGCTGCAACACAGGCAGATATTCTAGAACACAGAAATTAACAAAGTCACTAAACGACTTAATTTTATAATTTTCAAGTAGCATTGCCTTGTTTTGTTCATAAAATTCCTCTACTTTGGCTAGTGTGTATTTTTGCAGTGGTACCAGTCTGCCTCGCTTTGTTGGAGTCGTGGCCTCTAGTTCTTTTTCTCCTTCCAGTGTTTGCATGTCTACAATTTCAGTCATTTCGGAGACAAAGATTTTGCCGCCATCAGAGGATTTGATCCCGGATGATTCAGAGATTATTCCAATTACTTTTTTTGCATCCATATCTGGCACTACCAACTCAATTTTGATCAAAGGAATACTCTTAAGACTAGTGCTACCAATCCTAGAACCTCGTTGTGTATCAAAAATTTCATTATTAGAGATTTCGTGTTTTGCTATTAGATATGTACCAATTTTTGAAATCTTGTTTTTTATTTCTGTGAAATTTTGTGAGCGGATTATTGCTTCGATTTTTTTCATGCCTACGGATTAATGATTGCTCGGCCCAAAATCTTGCGCGATTTTAGGTCTTCTAGTGCAGTGTTTGCTTCAGACAGAGAATATCGTTTTGATATTATAGGATTGATAACTCCGCGTTTTGCTAGATTCAACAACTCTACCATGTCATTATAGTTTCCAGTGTATGCGCCTTGAATAGTAATTGCTTTGAGCGGAATCGATACCAAAGACAAGTCAATTGCTCCACCAAAGAGTCCAACTAGTGTCAGGGTGCCGCGCTTGCGAATCACTGATAGTCCCATCTTTACTGTTGGCGGGGCATTTACAAAGTCAATTATGCTGTCTGCGCCTTTATCTCCGCACAATGTCATGATTTTCTGTACTGCGTCAGGATCCTTGGAGTTTACTGCATGATCTGCCCCAAGTTCTTTTGCTGTTTGAAGTTTTGCATCATCAATATCTACAATTATGATGTTTGCGTTTGTGACTGCTCGCGCAATTTGCACTCCCATCAAGCCGAGGCCGCCTGCGCCAAAAATAACTACGTTGCTTTGTGACGTGGCATTTGACTTTTTGATTGCAGTATAAGCAGTAAGACCAGAACATGCAAGCGAAGCTGCTGCATCAAGCTCAATTCCAGTGACTTTGGCCAAGAATTTAAAATGTGGAATCAATGCATATTCCGCATAGCCTCCATTTTGGAAAACACCCAAAGAGCGAGGAGTATCACAAACATTGTCATTTCCCACTCGGCACGCTACGCAGTTTCCGCATCCAATCCATGGATACACCAAGACATTGTCACCAACTGTTATTCCTTGGACGGCGGTGCCAATTTCAGTCACAGTGCCTACAATTTCGTGCCCTGGAATGACTGGGAACTTTACTCCCCTATCAGTTACCTTCATGAAACCATCACCAGTGTCATATCCGCCTTCCCAGAGGTGCAAGTCACTGTGGCAAATGCCAACTGCCTTTACCTTTACTAGGACTTCGACGTCCTTTGGTTTTGGTGTAGGCACTTCGGATATCTCTAAAGCCTTTTGCGGCTCCATAATTCTGGCTGCTTTCAACAAATCAGAGGAATCACAATTACAATATAAGAGTTGACTGCCTGCGGCAAAAAAGTAGAGCCTTCTAGTATTAGTAGACAAAAAGGCAATTCTTCCTTATTGAGTGAGAACCAGACAGAAAACATCTCCCAAGCGCCAGTAAACGTGTTGTTCAATCCAAATACGGTCATAAAAAAAGACGTCTGGGAGATAGACATCGTCCAGATTCTAGAGATCCTAATTAGAATTCTAAAAAAGTCTGACAAAAAAGACCTACGTGTAGCAGGAATGGCCGCATTATCATCATCGCTAATACACAGAATGAAGGTAGAGCGAATCTTTGCCCTGCAAAAGGCTGCGATGGAAAAAAAGCCACTAAATCAGAGAGCCGACATTGACATTCAGCTGCTAAACATTCCGTATCGCCACGAGTCTACCTATCCAGTAACACTAGAAGAACTCATGGATCTATTGGAAAACCTAATTGGTACAATCGCAAACCCAAGATCAAGAAAGGGCGGCCAGCTAAAGTTTGAGCCAATAGAGGCTCCCGACTTTAAGGAATATTTCGTATCACTTGAATCCATAATCGGAAAATATGAGGATCTAATACTACGCAAGATTGACGCAGACGGAGTAGGTTTTTTGCATGCAATAATTGCAGACTTGGACACCATAGATTCCATTCGATGCTTTTTTGCCATCTTGTTTTTGGCCCGAGACCAAAAGGTAGATCTAGAACAAGCAGGCGATGACATCAAAATTACCATATTAAAAGAGGTCACGCCATGAAAATAGAGGACGAGAGTGAGGCCACCTCAAGACTAGAGGCCGCTCTGTATTCTGCCGGAAGGCCCCTAACAGTGGAGGAGCTAATCAAGGCCTCAGGCACAGAATCCAGAACCAAGACGCTTGCACTCTTAGGAATAATAGAAAAAAAGACAAAGTCGGCATTTCGGGCAATAGAGATTGCCACTCTGCCTGACGGCTCGTATGTTATGCAGTTAAAGCCAGAGCTAAACGACACTGTGCGCAAGTTTGCCTCGCGCCCAATTCTTGCCAAAGCCACACTCAAGACTCTATCATATATTGCATATATGCAGCCAATCTCATCAAAACACCTAGTCGAGACAAGGGGTAGCGGAGTTTATTCGCACCTAAAAGAATTGGAGCAGCTCGACTTTATTTCCCACCAAAATGTCGGACGTCTCAAGATTTTCACCACAACTGCAAAATTCCAAAAATACTTTGGCATATCTGGCGACACAGACATTCTAAAACAAATTCTCTTCAAAAAGAGAAAATCCACACCAACGCCGCAACCAATCACACAGCAAGCGTAATTTGTGCACCAACTCGGCGTTGTGTATAAATTAGAGTATTTCAGACTCTGACTTGTGAAACGATCAGTCGAAAATCTTGCAACAAGCAAAATTACTGGCGGAAGACGTGTCCCACTAAAGACCAGACGAAAATATGACATGGATAGATTCCCAAATGAAGCAGTAATGGGCGAGCAGGTAACCGTAACAAGACAGGTTCGCGCAAACCACACCAAGACCGGCCTCAAAACAACAAATGTCGTAAATCTGGCAATTGCTGGCGGCAAGGTAAAAAAGACAAAGATCCTCAAAGTTTTAGAAAATGCAACAAACAGCGACTATCAACGACGTGGTGTGATTTCTAAAGGTGCAATCCTAGAAACAGAAGACGGCAAGTGTCGTGTTGTGTCAAGACCTGGACAGCACGGACAAGTAAATGCAATTTTGATAAAGTGATTAAATGAAAGATTACGAACATGTCGTAATCTGGCTGGATTATTTTAACAAGAACCTAACCATACGTGCAGGTCGAAGACTACCAAAGGAAAAATGCATTTTCGATCCATCGCTAAAAGAACTGCAGGATGCCGCAGCTGATGCTGGCATAATACCAAAGGAATCAAACGACAAGGCAAGGTTTCCAAGACGGGCATTTGTCAGATCTGGATACATTGTGGTACCAAAAAGCATACCCAAGGGAAAGATTCTTGCCAAGATTTCTGAAAAGATGGTATCAAAGAGAGCAAAACAGACAAAATAAGATCGACTCTAGCTACAAGCTAAAGTAAAGTTGACAAAAGTCTATGATTAGCTGAGATTCATTTTGAAAAACAATTGCAGGAGATAGGGGAAATTATGCACTTAGCCAGTAGTGGCCGTGTCATCATAAAGTTGACCAAACCACTAGATGAAGGCGACTATGTTTGCGACGATTCCGGCAGAAGAATTGGTAAAGTCACAGAACTAATCGGTCCTGTGTCTGCGCCGTTTGCATCTGCCATATCGCTAACAAACAATATCAAAAAGCATGTCGGGGCCAAAGTGTACTTTCTCGATGAGCCTGTGATAAAGCGAAATAAATCAAGGAGATACAGAAGATGAATATCACAGAACTAGAAACTTGCTGCCCAGAATGCAAATCATCTCTAGTAGATGATGTTCACAATGGAGAGCGAATCTGTTCCATGTGCGGAATTGTCGTCATGGAACAGCTGGCCGACTATGGTCCAGAGTCAAAAAGCTCAAGCCTTGAAGAAAGAACAAAGATCACACGAGCAAGCGGACAAACAACTTTTTCGCAACACGACCTAGGAATTGCAACAGAAATTTCCATGTCAACAAAGGATTTTTCTGGCAAGACCATAAACTATCAGGTCGCAAGCCAGATGCACAATCTAAGAAAATGGCAACAACGAGTCCGAGTCTCATCTCCAAGAGAGAGGAGACTTGCAAATGTACTATCCATGATTGGCAGTACATGTCAGGGACTGACATTGTCAGAAAATGTTTTAGAGACTGCATCTATGATCTACAGGAACTTGGACTCCCACATGGAAGTCAAAGGAAAATCTGTTGCATGCATTGCAGCTGCCGTAATTTACATGGCATGCAAACAATGCAATGTAGTAAGATCACTAGAAGAAGTTTGTTCAGGAACCGGCTCCAACAAAGACCTCAAAATGAGGACCAAGTTGTCTGCCAAGTACTACCGCATGCTAGTCATGGAGCTAGGCTCAGTCACAGCACCAGTCATAACCATGGACAAGTACATCTCCAAAATCTCGAACCTGACCAGCACTGATGTTCGAGTAGAGAGACTTGCCTTGGAAATTGCAGAAAAGACAAAAGACATGAATGTGGTAGACGGAAAAGCCCCAAATGGAATTGCCGCTGCCTATCTGTACATTGCCTCAATTCTGCTAGGACAAAACGTGTTACAGCGCGACGTATCAAGCGTGGCAGGCGTAACCGAAGTAACTATACGAAACAGGTGCAAAGAGATTCTTTCAGGCTACAAGCTGAACTTGACATTAAGACCAAGTTTTGCCAAAAACTAACCCTCTTTTCCTTTTTGTTTTTTAGATTAGGATCAGCTAAAATTCATCGAGATTATATACAGAAACTAAACTTTTGCAAAACATGGCAGTCCTAGAGATTAAAGACTTGCATGTGCAAAGAGAAGGAAAACCAATTCTCAAGGGAGTCAATCTCAAGACAGGTCCAGGAGAGGTCCATGCCATAATGGGACCAAACGGCTCTGGCAAGTCCACACTGGCATACACACTGCTTGGCCATCCAAAGTACGAGGTAACACAAGGAAAAATCATCTTTGATGGCGAAGATATAACAGAAGCATCCACTGATGAGCGCGCAAAAAAAGGACTATTCCTAGGATTCCAGTATCCAACAGAGGTATCCGGTGTAGGTTATTCACATTTTCTTAGGACATCATACAATGCATTATCAAAATCACTGCAAAGCAGCAACAGAGAAGTATTCATCACAGTTCGCGAATTTCAAAATTATCTCAAGAAAAACCTGCAGACAGTAGGCCTGCGAGATGATTTTTTGGGCAGATATCTAAACGAGGGATTCTCTGGCGGAGAAAAGAAAAGATCCGAGGTACTGCAAATGGCTGTACTCAAGCCAAAGGTCTCCATATTAGATGAGCCAGACTCGGGTCTTGATATTGATGCAGTCCAAGCAGTGGCAAAGGCAATCAGCGATGTCTCAACACCAGATGCAACAATAATTGTGATTACCCACTATGCGAGAATTTTGAAATTCTTGAAGAAACTGGATTATGTGCATGTCTTTGCGCAAGGCAAAGTACTCAAGTCTGGTGATGCTCACCTGGCAGATGAGCTAGAGCAAAAAGGCTACGACTGGATCGTAAAAGCATAATTGCGGTATTCCGTTTCTGTTGTCTTCGAACAAGATTTTGTAAAAGTTAATGGCAATAATATCACAGTTGGAGTCATGGTAAAACCCATTGGTGGTGCTGCCAATATTGAAATCATAAAAAAGCTGGCAAAACATTTTGGTGTTTCCTCTGCCAACATAGCGATAAAATCGGGTCATAAATCAAAGGAAAAGATCGTTGAGATCATCTAAACTTGGAATTTAGCTTTTGTTGGTGTTCTTGTTCTCGTTTTTCCAGAGAATCGTATTCAATCATGCAATAGTAATCAAAGATCTTCATCTTTTTTGCGCGTGCCTCTGCAACGTGTTTTTCTATGTCAGCCACGAGTAATCCTTGGGCTGCCAAGAACGCTTCGTCTTCTTTGCCTAGCTTTGCATAGGCTTCAGATTTTGCCACTGCCGCCTTGTTTTGTTTTTCTTGTTGTTGTGCCAAGTCATAAAACTTGATTGCTTCGCTAAAATTTTGCAGAAATGAAAGCGTTACTGCCTTGTTCAGTAATGCAGCGATATTGTTTTGCTCTATTGATAGAGTTTTGTCATAGTATGTTATTGCCTCTGAATGTTTTCCCAATTCATTGCATGCGAGTCCTTTACTGTTTAGCGCCCAAATATGTTCAGGATTTTTTGATAATAGCTTATCACATAGAGGCATGATTTGATCATGTTTTCCTAGTCTTTCTAATGCATAGATTTTGTTTTTTATGGCATACTCGTCAAATTCGTTTTGTGACAATACCGCATCACATCGAAATATCGCATCATCAAATTTACCAAGATTCAAAAACGCAGTTGCCATGTTTTGCAGTGCCACCAAGTCTTTTGGGTCAGAGTCTAGCATTTTTTGGCAAAACAAAACAATCTCACCCCATTGTTGGGAAGAATGTAGCTTTTTGATTACATCTATTGGATTTCCAACATATGCCAAGATACCATCCATTCAAAGAAAGATACACATTAAGATTTCAAGAGAGGTTTTTTCTTGAATCGCTCATATGTTTCTATTATAAAATGAAACCCAATTACTTTGGCAAAGACCACACCAGAGATCAATGCTATTGTGGTTTGGCCCAAATACACCAAATATGCAGTAACTCCCGTCGCAGTCATCAATTCCAAGGCAGTACAGGTACAAAACCAAAGCAATCTGTCTTTTTTCACGAACATAGTTACGATACAATTTCAATTAAAGATTCATCCAAATTGAGATTCTAAATTATCGTTAAATAGTGCATCAGAAAAACCAGTGTCATGTCAGAGAATAGAGTCTTTTTCAATTTTTCATTTTTCAAAATAGACCCAAAATGGCGCTGGATGGCAGACTTGGCAAAGGAAGAATCTGCAAAGGAAATAGAGCAGGTAATTAGAAATTCCAAGATAAAGTGCAGGACTTATTCCACGCTAGGATTACGAGATGATACCGAGTTTCTACTATGGTTTGCAGCAGAATCAGTGGAAGAAATCCAAAGTGTCATAGCCAAAATCTACACCACAGTCTTTGGAAAATACATTATACCATCTCATGTGTATTTGTCATCTACCAGACCGTCAATTTATGCAAAGATGGGCCGTACCATATCATTTGTTGCAGGGGATGAGCAAAAAAAATACGTAGTTGTGTATCCTTTTATCAAAACTAGAGAATGGTATCTTTTGCCGCTAGAGCAAAGAAAGAAAATGATGGATGAGCATATTGATGTAGGCCACAAGTATCCCCAAGTTTTGCTAAACACGACATATTCTTTTGGCATACATGATGAGGACTTTATGCTGGCATTTGAGACAGATGATTTACATGCATTCCAGGATCTAATCATGGAGCTGCGAGAAACTCAAGTATCTCGATACATAGAAAAAGACACTCCAATGATAGTGTGCGTCAAAAAAGACATTGTACCATTGATTGCAAGCTTGGGCTAAGTTTCAGCGTTGCAAATCTTGGATAGACATAAATCCAAATTCATAATCGAACAATCCAGTAACAAGGAAAGTACACCATGAAATATCGAACTCTAGGAAAAAGTGGAACCAAAGTATCCGAGATAGGATTTGGAGCTTGGACCATAGCTCTGGACTGGTGGGGCAAAAAAATTGAAGATGATGAAGCAAGAAGAATGCTCAAGCGAGCATATGACCTCGGAATTAATTTCTTTGAGACCGGTGATATGTACGGCAAAGGCAAAAGCGAAAAGCTCATCGGTGAAGTCTTCAAGGGAATGCGAAACGATATAGTAATTTCTACTAAATACGGTTATGAATTTGAGGGCGCAACCCAGATTGGCCACTCGGAATTACCGCAGAGATTTGATCCATTATTCACAGAATACGCACTTAAAAACAGCCTTGAGCGACTGCAAACAGACCATATCGATGTGTATGGCCTGCACAATCCAAAAATGCACCACATACAGGATGATGTGATTTTCAACACATTGGACCGCAAGATAAACGAAGGAGTAATTGGCACATACCAAGTCGCACTAGGTCCAGCAATAGGCTGGACTAGAGAGGGCATTGCCGCAATGAGTCGCAAAAACGTCTCTGCAGTTCAAACAGTATACAATATTTTAGAGCAGACACCAGGAAACGAGCTAATCGACGAAGCCGCGAGAAAAAATGTAGGAATTTTGGTGCGCGTGCCAGACGCATCAGGAATTCTCACAGGCAAAGTAAAAGCAGACACCAAAATCGACGAAAAAGACCATCGATCAGTCCGACGTGGAGAATGGGTAAAGTCAGCACTGGATAAAGTAGAACAGCTGCGACCAATTGCGGACAGAAACGGTCTAAACATAACCGAGCTTGCAATCAAGTTTATTCTATCAAAGAATCCGGTCTCTTCCGTTTTCCCAACCGTAATTAGCATAGAGGAAATTGAACAGTTTGCCGCAATGTCTGATGGCAAGTATCTTTCCGCATCAGACATGGAAGAAATTGCCAAGATGTATTCGACTTGGCCATCGTATGAGCTCAAGGCAACAGTGGCATAATCATTCCACTTTGGAATCTATTTGGCAGATCCGGTTCCGGCCTTGTTATATCACATCAATACAATCAGGTTAATAGAAGAGTAAAAATGAACTTTAGTGTGCATCCAGAGGACAACATAGACAAGGCGTTTTTGGCCTTTTGCATAGAGATTGTTTTATTGCGAATGGGATGCCCCAATACGAAAAAGTAGTAACAAAGCTGGAAAAAGAATACAACATGTACCTGCCAGAATGCGACAAAAACCCAGAGGTGCTAAAACGAGTCCTACAAGAAATTTTTGGAGACGCATATGACGACATTTTAGGCGAAATCAAAGAAGAAATAGGCGATGTCGGGACTAAAAAATTCTAGGTGATTATAATCCTACTGCCCCTTAATAAAATGGGGCAAAAATATGAATTCA
>CAYYBJ010000010.1:0-21129 GCA_964470325.1 uncultured Candidatus Nitrosotenuis sp.
TGGATCATTAGAGAGGATACGCCGAGACGGCAGTTCGAATCTGCCTCGGGCTACTTTTTTACGATAAAATACGATTGAATTCAGACGTGACTATCTGGATGCTTGTGCTACTCTTTCGAGTTCGTTCTTCTTTTTGACAGAGGGAGCTGCCGCATCGTTTGCAGCTGCTGCAATTAGGTGCTCTGCCAGATATTCTTCCATTGATTTTGGATTTGAAAATGATGACTCCTTTACACCATCAGAGATGAATCGCAATGCCAGATCAACTCGTCTTAGTGGAGATACATCAACTGAAACATGATATGCAGTACCACCATACACTATTCTGGTAGTGTCCTCGTTTGGTGATGAGTGTTCAATTGCTCTAACTAAAACCTCGATTGGGTTTTTGCCAGTCTTTAGATGGATGATTTCAAATGCAGCTTTTACTGTATTCATGGTGCGAGCTTTTTTGCCGCCCATTCGACCAGTGTTCTTTGCATATTTTTTGCCAAAATGCATCAGCTTGTTTGCCAGTCTTTCCACAATGTTGACCTCTGCCTTGTTGAATTTCTTTAATGCAGATGAGCCAAATGTGTGCGGATATACTACTTTACGAAGTGAAATTACAGTCTTGAGTCCTGGGTCTTTGATCTCAACGCCAGTCAAGTCCCATTTTCTGAACAACAAAAGATTTTGAGTTTCTGCCATTGTACCTATCTCCTTGGTTTTTCTTTTCTTCCGCGGACTAGCTCTCGTAGTGAAGTTCCATTAACCTTGAAAACCTTGAATCTAACTCCAGGAATGTCTCCCATTGCACCACCCTGTGTTGCACCCATTCCCTCTACATGTACTTCGTCGTGTTCATCAATAAAGTTCATTGCGCCGTCCCGTGGCAGGAACGCAGTTACTGTTTTTCCGTTTTTGATTAATTGTACTCGGACACATTTTCTAACTGCAGAGTTTGGCTGCTTTGCCTCTACTCCTACTTTTTCTAGTACGATTCCTCTTGCCTGTGGAGAACCACCAAGTGGGTTTGCCTTTATGTTAAGACCTAATAGTCTTCTCTTGTAGGTACCAATTTGCCAGCGTTGTCGCTTACGTTTTGCTTTGAGTACTCGTCCTGCGAATAATCCTAATGGTGACTTGGCCATATCTCTACTCCATCATTCTATCTGGACTGTTAATTAAAACGCTTGTAATCTCAAAGTAGCGTTTTGCAAGCAGTCTTGCCTTTTCGGCGTTTCTTCCCTCTCGTCCTACTACGATTCCCTTCTTTTTGGCATCCACAAGAACTATAGCCTGTGTAGAGCCATCAAGGCGTTTATTCAATTTAACTTCAGATACAAGTTTAGGATTTAGCATATTTTTCAAAAACACAACAGGATCATCGGAATATTCAACCAGTTCTACGGATTTTTTGACAATGTTTTGCAGGTTTCTAATATGTGCGCCGCCCTTGCCAATTGCTAGGCCCATTTTGCCCTCATTTACTACAAAAATTACGCGGTTTTGTTTTTCGTCTTCCACACAATCGCGTGCAGATGCGCCGGTTACGTTTTGAAAAAGCGAAATTAATCGCATTTGATCAGTTGTTAGTTTGATTGTTTGTGGCATATCGACGGATTATCTCAAACCGAGATGGCTCTCATTTAAACTTTCAGTGGTCATTTGGATTCTTCTTTTAGAATTGCCTTGATGTTAGAATCGGCAATTGATGTTAGTGAAGCTGCTGAAACCCTATACTGTAATCCGCACAATTTTCCTAGTGCAACAGATGTTCCATCAAAGTTTAGTGTGGAGATTTTTTCACTTGTAGTCGAGTCCTGAATTTTTTTGAGCTCGTCTGGTGTTAGAGAGCTTGAAATTACGACTAGCTTTGCATTCTTGATTGACTGTATTACTTGCTTTGTTCCCAGTATACACTTGTTATCTTTTAGTGCGTCTTTGAGTGTTTTTTCCAAGAGTTTTCCCAATTATATCACTGTGTAATGTCGATCCGAAATAGCTCCTTTATAGATTTACGCTTCCATAATTTGATCAAATGTATGGTTTTGCGATTTTAACTAAAAATAAGAATAGAGTTTACTGTGATGCTACAACAGTATAGCTGACAGTAAACGGTGTTGTGTTTTTTGTGTGTACTGCAAGTGCGTTGCCTGCAAAGCTCCAAGTTCCAGCTGACGTGGACTCTACCAGAGTCAGTGCGTATTTTGTTTTGCCGTCTGGTGTCCAAATTGGCTGACCCTTATCTTCACCTTCTGCAAGTGGTCCAGTTAGCGCTACTAGCTGAACTGGCTCTGATGCAGAATATGTGATCATGCCTTTGTATATCATCTCATTTGGCGGCAGTACCAACACAAGCTGATGTGATTCATGCCCCAATCCAGGATCAGTTGCAGATGTGACAGTCTTTGTTATTGCATACGAGTGTGCAGGTTTTTCCATTGCTGGTTTTTCTGCAGCTTTGCATTCGCCTTTGTATGCAAGATCCATTCCCTCTGCCTTTAGCATGCATTCATTACCATATGTGATGCCGTTGACTCCGCAAACTGGCATGAACTCTTTGGTGCATGTAACTGGTTTTGCTTTTTCAGATGGCATTTCTGGTTTTATTTTTTTGACGTCCTTGCATAGCTTGTCTCCGCAAATTTTGCTTGCAGTCTTTGAACCAAAGGCTTTTGCTCCTTGGGTTTGTGGTGAGCCTTGTGCTTTGGCAGCTTCGGCTACACCAATCATTGCAAACGATGTGAAAAATGCGGCAGACAACAATACGCTTACTGTCAGTAACGACAGCATTGTTTTTGCCATAATTCTCAAGATGTGTAATGAGCTATAAGATTCTTGGGCGCTTTACTGAACCAGTATGGTTTGTGCCTGAGATTCTGCCAGAGGTGTTGCATTGTCTAGTGATTTCCACACAAATGCCTGGATTGTGTATTCTCCTTTTTGTTTTGGAGTCCAAGATTGCGATATCTCAAAATTTTGGCCCTCATTTAGATTACCAACAATCCACGATAACGATACCACTGCACCATTTTCGTTAGTGATTTGTATGATATTGGTAAAGTCTTGTCGGTACGATTCCAGATTTTGAATTTGCGTTACGATTTGGATCTGCTGGTTTGTGTTTAGAAACTCGATTTGTTGTCCCTGCGAGTTGGCAAGATAAATTTCAGATATTGCAATTCGAGATGTGCTTGGTGAATCAGAGCCGACAAATGATTTTGATATTATATCCAGCTCGTCCTGGATAGAGTCCGGCGCAGGCAGTGTCCTGTCCTTGTATATTGCAGTTATAGAATCTCCAGGCAATGCACGCAATCTGTTTCCGCTGGAATCATCGCTTTGTGTTAGAATTATTACGGCCTCAAAGATGCCAGATTCATAGTCTGTTTCTGTTGCGACAACCTCTATTCCGGCAGAATCCGAATCAGATGACACATCGATTCGGATATCATCTAGTGTTTCTGGATTTAGGTTCATGTCAGGATCAATTATTCTGATAACTATTTGATCATCTTCTAGATAATTTGGATTTGAAAACTCCACTTCGCCGACATTCCATTGTATGTGTGCAGATTCTGTTAGGACAACTCCGTCTGCAAACTCAAACGATACGGTTAGCCCATCATCACGATCAGATTCCAAAAATCCACCAGTAGGACCACTACCACTGGTTCGCGGTGTGGTATCGTCGTCTCCGTCCCCATCAACATCATGCGCAAATCCAGACAGAGTTATCTCGCCAGTAAAGACTCCGCTGTTGTGAGATGTCTCGGTTAGCTCGTACCTATTCAAAGATGCAGACGATGTTGAAATTTTTACTGGATGATCAGAGTCATCACCAATTGAATCAATTCCATATTCATTTGCATTCCATGCAGGTGCTGCTATTGTGACTCGGACCTTGTCAGTCCAGGAATAAACATCTTTATCGAAATAGATCGGCGCGTATGGCTTGTAATAGTTCGGAATTTGTTCTGCATAGATAGCAGAAAACAGCAATGATATCAAAAATAACGCTAGCAACAGTCGTCAAAATGCATTACTGACTTTTGAAGATAACTAATGATTAGTTCTTGGAGACTTGCATGTAGAGGTCTACTGTTCCAGAACCAACTGGAATGTTAGAGCCAACGATTACGTTTTCTGTTACACCTTTTAGTTCCTCGATTTCTCCAGTCAGTGCAGCCTCTGCAATAGTCGGTACTGTGATTTCAAATGCAGCCCTTGCCAGAACGCTGTCTTTGGTTCCTGCGATTCCGTGTCTACCGATTTGCTGGAGATATCCACGAGAACACATCATGTCTGATACTAGCATGATGTATCTAGAGTCAACCTCTAGTCCCTGGTCTTCTAGTGTAGTAGATAATTCGTTGATCAGTGCGTTTCTTGCAGCCTCTATTCCTAGTGTTGCTGCAATTTCAAAGACATTGTTTGTTCGAACATTTCTTTTATCAATTCCGTCAATTTCCAGCACCTTTGCCAGATTAGAGCCGGTTGTCTGGATTACCCATTCATCGTCTTTTTGTGCTACTGTTACACGAGTAATGTCTGGGACTCCCTTTACTATGGTGTTTAGTACTTTATTTCTAATTGCAATTGCAGTTGGCGCATCAGCTTCTTCTGCCAGTGTTAGTGTTATTGTGTTGCCACTAGTCTCCATCTTGAATTTCTTGTTTGATGCAAGTGCTGCCTCTACTTCTTCTACTATACAACCTCGTTGTGATAGTGCGGTTGGGCTGAGCTCCAATGTTATTTGTGTTGCATAGTCAGTATCCACATTTTCAATTAGTGCAGATACCTTGGTTTGCAGTGTGTTTCGCGCCACTTCAATTGCCTTTTCTCTTGATTTTTGGTATTGTTTTTCCAAGTAGATATCCATGGTTGGTGTGACTGGTTTCTTTCTTGCATCTACTAGTTCAATTAATCTTGGCAAACCTAGGGTTACGTTTCGTTCTCTGATTCCTGCAAAGTGGAATGTTCTCAGTGTCATCTGGGTTCCTGGCTCACCAATGGATTGTGCAGTGACAATTCCTACTGCTTGCCCTGGCTCTGCCTTTGCTTTGTGGTATAGGTCAACTGCCTTTTTGAGTACTTTTTCAGTTCCCTCTTTGGATAATTTAGAGTGTAAAATTGATTCTTCTACCATGCTGGTTAGTCTTGGGTTGAATGACTTGGTGTATTTCTTTACCATGTCTTCTGCTTCTTCTTTGGTGATCTTTTTGCCAGTGTCTACGATTGTTTCTGATTCAATGAGCCTGTTTATGTTGAATGCCTCACCGTGATCAGACTTTGCAACATCGATTCCATCTTCGCCATACAGGAACTGGATAATGTGGCCGTGTGGGTCGCGTACAGTGTTGTCATATTCTAGCTTGATGTGTTCTAGTGCATTGACTAGTCTTCTCTGCATGTAACCAGACTGCTGTGTTCTGACTGCAGTGTCTACTAGTCCCTCTCTTCCTCCCATTGCGTGGAAGAAGAATTCTATTGTGGATAATCCGTCCCTATAGTTTGATTTTACAAATCCGTGTGCGTCTGGGTTGTCGTCATTTTCCTTAAAGTGAGGTAGTGCTCTATTGTTGTAGCCCTTGTTTAGTCTATTACCACGAATTGACTGTTGTCCTAGTGCGCCTGCCATCTGACCAATGTTTAGTGATGAGCCTCTAGCACCGGTTGTTGCCATGATTCTTGCGGCATTGTTTTTGTCTAGCTGCTGGTCTGCAGTGTTGCCTGCCTTGTCTCTTGCCTTTGATAGTTCGTTTACGATGTAAGCTTCTAGTGCTTCATCAGCAGAGAGACCCCTGGTTAGTTTTAGTGTGCCTTTCTTTGCCTGTGAGATCAGATCATATACTGTGTTGTAGGATTCGTCTGTTCCTGCATGAATGTCAGATCGTACTTTTTCTGATAGTTCCAAGTCAGAATAGCCATAGCTGAATCCATAGTGTGTGATGAATTGCTTTGCGACAATCAGTACAGAGTTTAGGAACTTCTTGGCAACTGCGTTACCATAGTCTTTTGCGACTCGGTGCAAGACGCTTTCTGGCTCTTCTGCGCCAATTGATGCCTTGTCAATTACTCCGCTGATCAGCTGGCCGTTTTTGATTACAACGTCTTTTTGTTCGCCCTTGGTACCTTTTGACCATTTTGATGTGATGACATAGTTAAAGTCAGATGGTAAGAACAGCGAGAAGAGCTGCTTACCAGTGTACATTGGGCCGTCTTTTCCTTTTGCTGCTGGATCTGGGAATGTTCCCTCGTATCCACCAAGCATTGCATAGTTTGCAAATTCTTGCGGTGTAAGCATTGTATCATCTTTGGTTAAGAGATAAGATCCTGTGATAAAGTCTCTAAGGCCTCCGATGATTGGTCCGCCGTATCTTGGTGAGATCAATTGATCTTGGACTCTCATCAAAAGAATTGCTTCTGCTCTGGCTTCTTCGCTTTGTGGTACGTGCAGGTTCATTTCGTCCCCATCAAAGTCTGCGTTATATGGTGGACATACTGATGGGTGCAGTCTGAATGTCTTTCCTGGGAGAACACGGACATAGTGAGCCATAATTGACATTTGATGCAGTGACGGCTGTCTGTTGAACATTACGATGTCGCCGTCTGCTAAGTGTCTTTCCACCAGATAGCCGACTTCGATGTTTTGTGCAATGATAGAGCGGTCCTCTACGAAATCTAGTCTGATTTTAACACCATCTGGTCTTACTATATAATTGACACCTGGGAACTTGTCTGGTCCGTTGATTACTAGCTCTCGCATTCTTTCAATGTTCCATTCAGTTACAATTTCTGGAATTGTGAGTTTCTTTGCTACTGCTTCTGGCACACCTACTTCGGATAGGTCAAGGCTTGGGTCTGGAGAGATTACGGTTCTGCTCGAAAAGTCTACTCTTTTTCCTGACAGTGATCCTCTGAATCTTCCCTCTTTTCCTTTGAGTCGTTGTGTCAGGGTTTTTAGTGGCCTACCCGATCTGTGGTGAGCCTGTGGAATTCCAGAAACTTCGTTATCAAAATATGTAGTGGTGTGATATTGCAATAGGTCAACTAGGTCTTGGACGATTAGTGGTGGGGTACCCGCATCCTTACTTTCCTTTAATCTCTGGTTTACACGAATAATGTCGACCATTTTGTGTGTGAGATCATCTTCTGATCTGATTCCGGTTTCTAGAATGATTGATGGTCTAACTGTTACTGGTGGGACTGGCAATACCTGTAGGATGAACCATTCCGGTCTTGCAGTGTTTGGATCATAGCCCAAGAGTCTTAGGTCTTCATCTCGGATTTGTGTAAATCTCTCGCGTATTGTAATTGGTAATAATCTGTGTTCGCCGATTTCGGTTTTTTCAATGAAGATTGTTGGCTTGGTAAAAATCATATCATATTGTGGCTTTCCGCAGTGTGGACATTCCTTTGCTTTTTTTGCTTTATCCAAAATTTCGTCAGGAATTCTCTTTTGTGAGATTATTGTATAGGCTGCTTCTTTTTTGAGAACCTGGCCATAGTTGTCCAAGTCTTCCTGTGGAAGCTTGAGTCTTGAGCAAGAGCGACATGTTGCCAACAATAACTTGTGAATATTATCAATGAATGCAATGTGTAATACTGGTTCTGCTAGCTCAATATGTCCAAAGTGACCTGGGCATCTTGCCGCGGTGTTTCCGCATGTGAGGCATTTTTGTCCTGGCTCTAGTGTTCCCAGTCTTCCATCCATTAGGCCTCCCTGCACTGCCATTCCGTCTTCGTCGTATGTTTCCGGTGCAGTGATTTCAGCTACGGAATATTTTCTAATTTCAGTTGGAGACCAAACTGAGAACTTGATTCCATCAATTGATTTTACTGTTTGAACTGACAATTACACTCTCTCCTTGATCATTAGTCTTGGCGCTACGTTGAGGCTCTGCATTTCCTGCAGCAATAGTTTGAATGCATATGCTACAGAAACTGAGGAAACCTTTGCCTTGTCTCCGCAGACTCGGCAAACGTATTTTCTTTGTTTAACATCATGATATGCAACTAGGCCACATCGCTCACATACATAGATCTCAGACTTGTCGGATTCATCTAATAGTCTGTCTTTGAGAATCATTGATGCACCATATGCAATTAGGCAGTCTCGTTCCATTTCACCAAATCTGAGTCCTCCTCCTCTTGCACGACCCTCTGTTGGTTGCTTGGTCAGCATTTGGACTTGGCCTCTTGCTCTTGCGTGAATCTTGTCTGCCACCATGTGGTGCAGTTTTTGATAGTACACAACTCCAATGAATACTTCGACTGGAAATGGTTTTCCAGTTCTGCCGTCATACATTATTTCCTTACCAGAATATTTGAGTCCAGATCCTTCAAGTGCTGCCTTGATTTCTTCTACCTTTTCTCCTACAAATGCAGAGCCGTCAAATCTTGCACCTCTGACTGCAGCTGCTTTACCAGAGACAGACTCCATGAACATTCCAACTGTCATACGTGATGGGAATGCGTGTGGATTGATCAATACATCTGGAATAACTCCTTCTGCGGTGTATGGTAAGTCTTCGTATCTAGCTAGTATTCCAACGACTCCTTTCTGTCCGTGTCGTGATGCAAACTTGTCGCCAATTTCTGGAATTCTCATGTCTCTGACTCTAATCTTGTACATTTTGCCGCCTTCATTAGACTGGGTCATGACTACGGTATCTACAACACCAGTCTCTGATGGTCTAACGCCAATTGATGTGTCTCTTCTGTATGGTCCCTTGGACTCAAACTCTCTATACTCTTCCATGAATCTTGGAGGACTGGTCTTGCCAATCAGAATGTCTCCGCCAACTGCGTTGGATTCTGTTGCAATGACACCGTCTTCTTCTAGTAATCGATATGCCTTTTCTCCCTTATAGCCTCGGATGTTGTCCTCTGCATTTGGAATCTCGAAATTGTCTCGCATTCCACCTGGGTATTGTTTTGCTTCAGCTTCGTAGATTCTGTAGAAGAATGTTCTGCCCAAGCCTCTATCAACTGCAGCTTTGGAAATTACAATTGCGTCTTCAATGTTGTATCCATCAAATGGCAATACAGCAACCACGCAGTTTTGTCCTGCCGGTCTGTCCTCCATTCCAAGCAAGTTTAGTGCTTTGGTGGTTACAATTGGTGTTTGTGGATACCACATGAAATGCTGTCTAACATAAGTGCTGGTGTTCATCATTGGTGTTGAGAATCCAAGGCTTTGTTTTGCCATTGCGGATTCGTATGTGTTTCTTGGCGACTGGTTGTGCTCTGGATATGGAATGATTGATGCGCCTGCTCCCAAGATTGCTGATGGGAAAATCTCCAGATGAGTGAACTTCTTTGTGTCCTTGTCATCCAGTGTGATGTAGCAGTTTTCCTCCTCGTTTGCATCATTTAGTTCTATGATGCCCATTCTTAGGAGATCATTCCAAGACATTAGCTTCTTTGATACTTTGTCGATTAATTCTTGTGTGAGTAGTGGCTTGCCGTCTTTAATCACAATCAGTGGTCTGAGGACACGGCCTGCGTTGCAGTTAACGTACAGTCGCTTTGTTGCGCCTTCGACGTTTGGCTTGAAAAATGAAATTCCTACATGTGGGTGAATCTTTGAGTTTCTTCTCAGATCACGCAATGATTCTACCAGCTTGTCGCCGTCCTTGTAATAGCCAACTAGTCGTCCATCCACAAAGACACGGGTTCCGTCTCGCTTCAGATCTTCTTTGGCGTCTGTAAAGTGCACAGAGCCTAGGTCGTATAGTTTTTCGATGATTTCTTCTGGAGAAACATTTACTGATATTATAGCAGATAATGCCAAGTTCTTGACCAAGCCACAATTGGAGCCTTCTGGTGTTTCACTTGGACATATTCTTCCAAAGTGAGTTGGGTGCAAGTCTCTTGCTTCAAAGTTCGGCTGTGTTCTGGACAGTGGTGATTGAATTCTTCTAAGATGTGAAATAGTAGAGAGATAGTTTGTTCTGTCTAGGAGTTGCGTTACGCCGACTCTGCCTCTGCCCCAGTTTCCTGTTGCAATTGCATTGTTTAGCTTGTCAGAAACAATTCCAGGTCGAATAGCAGCAGCTACTGCATTGATTCCTCGCTTTTGTCCGGATCTTTCGAGTTGGTATTTCATGTCGCGGACCAAGTTTCTAAATGCAGTTCTGAAAAGATCTGCTAGCATTTGTCCTGCGAACTTGATTACCTTGTTTCCATAGTGATCCTTGTCATCTGGTGATATCCAGCCGAGCTTTAGCTCGATTAGCTTACATGCGGCCTCGCCGAGGAACTGGGCTTTTTCCCGTCTGTTTTCCTGGTGTTTTCCTAGGTGTGGCAAAAGCCCCCAGTCAAGCAATGTTTCTGCTCGCTTGATTTGGAATTCTTCTAGCATACCTGGAGCAATTCTTTTTGAAATGTATACAATGGAATCTTTGGATGTCTGGACTTCGGCTACTTTTTCAAATGATGCCTCTAGTTCATTCTGGATAGAGTCTACCAAAGAAACAGCAGCTGCAATTTCTCTGTCGGATTCTAGTCCTAGCGCTCTCATTAGAGTAACTACTGGAATGTCTACTGGTGAGCCTGGAATTCTTGCTACAATTAATCCGTCGTTTTTCATTACCAGCTCTAGCTTTGCACGATAACCAACAATGGAAGAATAGACCTTTGCCTTGTAGACATCGTTACCACCTACCTTTTCTTTATCTACAATGATCTTGTTGTAGGAAAGATCTTCCAGTCCTACTATAACTCGTTCTGATCCATTGATGATAAAGTATCCGCCTGGATCGTTTGGATCTTCGCCGTGCTCAATTAGTTTCTGAGTAGAGAAATTGTGTAGAATGCATGCATTGGATCGAACCATTACTGGAATGTCTCCAATATGGACAAATCTAGATTCCAAAATTTTGCCGTCTTCAACTACGCTTGCCTCCATCATTATTGGCGCTGAATACGATACGTTTCGCAGTCTTGCCTCAGTTGGAGTGATGTGCGTAATGGAACCGTCAAGCTCCATCATTCTTGGCTGTTGCAGTTTTACTTTGCCCAACTGAATCTTGTATGGATATTCTGCGTTTTCAATTTCAATTTGTGCAACTTCATCAATGATGCTTTGCAATCCTCTCTCCAGGAATTCATCAAAAGAGTTCAGGTGCTGTCTTGCAATTCCCTCTCTTTTTAGAAGGTCCTGTATGATTGGCCAGCGCTTGTTAGATGGGTCTGTCATTTAGATCTCCACCACATATCGATAATAGATGCTCTCGCCGGCAGTTGGGCTCTTTCTTGTAATTTTTATCATGTCTCCCGGTTTTACTCCAAGTCCGATGATTGCCGGATCGTTTGCAAAGATCAGTGGCATCTCTGTCGGCTTGCAGTTGAATTTTTTGAGGACTTCTTCTGCATCTTTTTTATTCATAATTTCGTGTTTTGGTACGTAAATGTGATCAGGTACTAGAACGTGTGTCTTCTTAGTTGCCATTTTTCTCACCATGGATAGCATTAGCTAAATCTTGAAAATTACCAAACAAACTAAAAAAACTCAAAAAAGACTTTATATATATTTAATCAAGATCTGCTGCGAAATCCATTATTTTTCGCTATTAGTCAATGATTTTTTTCCTAACCTTAAATAGTATTCGTTAGAACGAAAAGGCAAGATGAATACTCTGTACGCAACACTAGCGTTGTTTACAATTCTGGCTACAGGCTCACTAGCAGTGCCAGCTTTCGCTCAGGAATTTGTAGATGCAGTTACCGTTAGTACCGACAAAGAGGCATACGAAGACGGCGAAACAATCACCGTATCCGGTACAGTCCGAGAAAGACTGTCTGGTTATGATGTGACTTTGCAGGTCTTTGCAGCCAACGGAAACCTCGTTACTGCTCAACAACTACCAGTTTCAGATGAGAATACATTTGGAATTGACCTGGCCGCGGGTGGCCCTCTGTGGAGATCTGCTGGAGAATACACTATCAAGGTATTGTATGGCACAGCAACAAGAACTGCAGAGACTAGCTTTGAGTTTGGTGGTTCCGGAGACGTTATTCCAGGACCAAAGGGTAAGACATTCCCATTGGCAAACCCAGATGATGGTTCAATCGGATACTCCATAAAAGGAGGTAAAATACTCAGCATTACTCCAGACGTCCAGGCAAAGTCCCTAATCATAGAGATAGAGACTATGGACGATGGCGAAGTAAAACTGATTATACCAAGAAGCATCCTTGATGCAAGACTTGGTCCAGACGGAAAAAGCGGTGAAGACGACAGCTTTTTCGTCCTAGTAGATGGAGCAGAAGTGGACTTTGAGGAGACAACTACCTCCGAAGATCGCACTTTGACCATACCATTTGAGGACGGAAACACTCAGATCGAAATAATCGGAACCTTCGTGATCCCAGAATTCGGCACAATGGCAGTAATCGCTCTTGCAGTAGCAATTGTATCCATAATTGCCATGTCAAGAAGCAGACTAAGTATCCTGCCAAAATACTAGATCTTCAACTTTTTTCATTTTTTAAATATACATAAATAGTCAGCATTCTAATCGCCAATCAAGATGAATAGTTATGCACTATCCGTGCTAATTGCCATAATGGCTGCAGCAGGCACTTTAGCAATAGTACCAACTTATGCATCTACTTTCGACGAAGAGGCATGCCCAGATTGTGGCAGTGACGACATCTACACCAAGACTAAATTGGCAGCTCAGAACAACTTGCCAATATCAGTTTGGACAGATTCAAAGATCTATGATCACGAGTCTGAAATTGTAGTAAGCGGCACAGTTGCAAATCTCAAGCCAGGCTTCCCAGTAACAATCACAGTGATTGGTCCACAAGGCAACATTGTGAGAGCTGAACAAGTCGAAGTTTCAGAGGACAACACATTTGAAACAGTGTTTAGCACCTCAGGCTATCTCTTTAACGCAAATGGTATGTACACCATTCGAGCACAATATGGCCCACAAGAAATCAACGACAAGGCCACAGTTGAGCTCGTAGGTGAAGGACCTAGCATGGAGTCAGCTTGTGGTGATGGTGAGCTTGCAGTAAAAGGCGGCGGTGAAGTTTACTGTGTTCCATTTGAATCAGATGGAGTAATAGTAACCGGAGCCACTGTCAGCAGTGCAACAAAATCACTCATTCTGAAAATACAAACTGAAGGCGACGGCTCTGTCTCACTTGCAGTCCCAAGAGAGGTCTTGGATGCAACAGAAGACGGATCTGACGTAGACTTCATTGTCCTAGTTGATGATGAAGAAGCAGAATTTGAGGAAGTTGATAGCGATGATTCAACAAGAATGATCGAGATCATAGTCCCAGACGGCGCTTCACAGATTGAGATCATAGGTACTTATGCAGTTCCAGAATTTGGCACAATGGCAGCAATCATTCTCGCAGTAGCAATTGTATCTATAATTGCAGTATCTGCAAGAACACGACTTAGCATCTCACCAAGATACTAAAGTCTCTAATTTTTTCATTTTTTAGTACAAATCCCTAGAAAAAGAAATATACGATTATCATAAAACTTTGGTGTGAAGTTTGTTCCAGTTTTGATTTTGTTTTTGGTTGCATTTGCACCACTAGGCTATGGCTTGGCATTTGCCCAGACAGAATGCAAGCAAGTCTGTGTTGCAAAGCCATTTTACAAGGAAGGTGAGGCAGTAATCATATCTGGCAAAGTAGATGCCTTTTTGCCAAACACACCCATGTTAATTCAGGTATTTCGTGAGACAAACCGAGTCCACATTGCCCAAGTAGATGTGGCACAAGATGGCACATACAGTTATTCCCTGATTGCGGACGGTCCTTACTTTAAGGCTGATGGAAAATACATAGTTCAGGCATCATATGGCGTGACTGGAAATGTCTTTGAGAGTAGCTTTGATTTTCAGACAACTGAAACTGGAAACAACCCATCACAAATCTTCGAAGTGAGGGCAGGAGACCAGGGAACATTTGATTTGCCATATACTATCAACGGTGGTACAGTCAAAAACATCATAGTAGACCCAGCAATCCTAGGGCTAATCATTACCATACAAGCAGACGATGACGGTTCTATAACACTAGACTTGGGAAGACAGTGGATTGACGCAAAGACAGGATCAGATGGAAAAAGCGGAGATGATGACAAGTATATCATCTATATTGACGGATTAGAAGTACCATACCAGGAATCCTCAGTCAGACCAGAGTCAAGACTAATCACAATACAATTCCAGGAAGGAGACTCTGACATTGAAATCATTGGCACATATGTTGTGCCGGAATTTGGCACAATTGCAATACTAATACTAGTTGTTGCAGTGTCGTCTGTTTTGGTTTTATCAAAGAAAAACGCGTTTTTGAGATTTAATTAAAACCTATACTTTGCCTTAAACGGCGATACCGCCCTTAGCTCGGCAACTATACTTTTTAGGGAATCAACTGTCTGATCAATTTCGGCCTTTGTATTTGATATGCCAAGACTTAGTCGGAGCGAGCCGGTTATTTGCTCATGCGAAAATCCCATTGCCATTAAAACATGTGATGCCTTTTGTGTCTTGACAGAACATGCAGATCCGGTGGATGCCGCAACTCCATGTTCATCCAGCTTTATGATCAGGTCCTCTCCGTTTACTCCCAAAAATGTAAAGTGAGCATTGTTTGGCAGCTTGGTCTTATTGCCATTTACTGTCACGTGTGATATTTCCGATAATATTCTTTGAACCAAATAATTGCATAATTCTTCTAGATGAGAATTGTTTTGCTCTAGGTTTTCTTTGGCAATCTGGCATGCCTTGCCAAATCCCACAATGTTTGCCACATTTTCAGTGCCAGAGCGCATCCCGTTTTCCTGACCTCCACCCAGAATGAATGGGTCTAGTGTGACCCCATTTCTTATGTATAGAGCGCCAATTCCCTTGGGGCCGTTTATTTTATGAGAGGAAATAGACATCAAATCAACTCCCAGATCCTTTACATTTACTGGGATTTTTCCCACTCCTTGGACTGCGTCCGTGTGTAGTAAGACATTGTGCTTTTTGCAGATTTTTGCAATTTCTGATATTGGTTGTATGGTTCCAACCTCATTGTTTGCAAGCATTACACTCACCAGGGCAGTTTTCTCGGATATTGTAGATTCTAGCTTTGACACATCAACTAGGCCAGTCGAATCAACTGGAAGATACACGATGTCAAATCCCAATGATTCCAGCTTTTTACATGGTTCCAGTATTGCATCATGCTCTATTGATGTGGTGATCAGCTGCTTTGATTTGTTTTGATTCATTATTCCATGTATTGCAGTGTTGTTGGACTCCGTTCCACCAGATGTAAAGAGAATCTCGCCAGGGTTTGCGCTAACTAGTTCTGCTATTCTTTTTCTTGCAGAATCCATTGCTTTAGTGGCAATTCTGCCAAATCTGTGAATCGAGGATGGATTGCCATAGTTTTCCTTTAGGTACGGCATCATTTCTTGCAGTACAGTGTCGGCAATTGGAGTCGATGCCGCATGGTCCAGATATATCAATCAGCAATCACGTTGATTTTACCAGGCCTGTATCCCGTTTCATCTATTATAACAGATTCAAATCCGATTGACTTTAGCTTGAATGTCAGATCCTCAAGATTTGCATTTTGTATTAGGTGCAACTCGTCCACACCGACTTCGATTTTTGCTACGCTATTGATGTCACGAACTCGAACCTGCCTTGCGCCAACTGCTTGCTTGACAAATATCTCGCCCATCTCTATTCTTGCCAGGTGTTCTGCTGTTACTCGCTGTCCCCAGGGAATACGAGACGCAAGGCACGAATTTGATGGTCTGTCATATACTGATAGTCCGACAGATTTTGCGGAATTTCGCACATCTGTCTTTGTGAGGCCAGACTCTACTAGTGGGCTTTTAATTCCGTTGTTTTGTAGCGCCACTATGCCTGGCCTATAATCACCTAGGTCATCCAGGTTGGTTCCATCCACTATGGTGTCGATATTTTTTTGCCTAGCCAGTCTGATCAGGTGGTCTGCAAGCTCGGATCTACAGTGAAAGCACCTGTTTTGGTCGTTTTTGACAAATTCCGGATTTTCCAGCTCATCATAAGATATGATCAAATGTGTGATTCCAATTTCTTGGCAGATTTTTTTTGCAGATTCCAGTTCTTCCTGAGCCAGGGTCTTGTAGTCAGCGGTGACTGCAATTGCGGAATCTCCAAGGGTTTGATATGCAGAATATGCAACAAGTGCACTATCCACGCCGCCAGAGAGTGCTACAAGTACGCTTTTCTTATCAGAAAACCAATTATTCAGAGCATCTAGTTTCATTTTAGTTGCTTTTTTACTTCGGCTTTGATTAATTCTTCGGTCTGCTTGAATGTCAGGGCTAGTTTTTCAGAGATTTTTTTGATATCATCATATTCTACCTTGAAGGATTTGTCTGCAGTCTTGCATCGTATTGTGAAATCCTTGTTTTGAATTTTTATCTTGATTGGAATGATTTTTCTTGGAACAATAAATCTCTCAGAGGAGCGAATTCGTATTCCTAGTGTCCCAGTCTCTGAAATCAATATATCAGCTAGTCTGTCCGTATCCTTTGGAGAGCAGATAACTGAAATCATGTGGCTTGGCCTTCCCTTTTTGGTCATGGTCGGCACAATAGAGACGTCTTTTGCGCCACTAGACATTGCCTTGTCAATTACATGCGCCAAGACTTCACCAGAGACATCATCTACGTTTGTTTCCAGTATACTGACAGTTTCAGATTGTAATTGCGATTGCTCGCCTAGGACCAGCTTTAACACATTAGAGAAGCCTTCAAAGTTTTTCTGGCCAGCCCCATATCCGACCGAGTCTATCTTCATTAGAGGATAGTGCTGGACACACCTGCTTGTTAGATTCACTAGCATGCAGGCTCCAGTAGGCGTGGTAAGCTCGGATTTTGAATTATTTCCTGCGATTAGTATGCCAGACTTTGCAAATATTTCCAGTATCGCCCCAGCTGGATTTGATACCATACCATGTGAGAATGAAACTGTGCCATTGCCAACTGCAACCGGCATTGTGATTATGTCATGATCAAAACATTTCAGATCATCTAGCGCTATTGCAGTACCGACAATGTCAATTACAGTATCAATGCTTGCTGCTTCGTGAAAATGAACGGAATTTCTTGGAACGCCGTGTATTTTCGATTCCGCAGAAATTAGTGTATCTATACTGTTCTTTGCAAACTTTGCTGCTTTCTCTGATAGTCCTATTTTTTGTACAGTCTTTACAATACAGTCTTGGATTTCCGTTCCCTTTCTTTCATGGCTATGCTCATCTAGATTTAGGACAAGCGAGGTTGCGTTTACTCCGTGCTTGTCTATTTTTTTAAAATCAATCTTTGTTATTTTGGAGTGATGCAGTAATTTTTCAGATACCTTGACTCCTGCAATGATTTTGGATTTTTTTGCTCCAAGGCTCACTAGTCCGCACAATAACATGTCACCAGAGATTCCAGCAATCTGTGGATCTATTACAAGAACCATAACATCAAGGCTTCAAAAATGCATATAAATTCTCATATCTGCAAACAAAAAATTCTACACAATTACAAATAGATTTAATTACAGAGCAAAAAAGTCACAAAATGTAAATGATTACAATTATCGGTTCCGGCAAAGTTGGCGGAGATGCGGCATTATTTTCTGCGCTAAAAAAAGTCGATAAAGAAATTCTACTACTAGATGTCGTAAACGGACTGCCGCAAGGTGAGGCAATGGACATCAACCACATGCTATCAGAGCGTGGAATCGATGTTACTGTCCGAGGCTCTAACGACTATTCCCAGATGAAGGGCTCCAAAGTAGTAGTTGTTGTGGCAGGCTCTGGAAGAAAGCCAGGCATGACCAGAATGGACCTTCTCAAAATCAATGCAGGAATCGTAAAAGGCGTAGTTGAGAACATCAAAAAATACGCGGATGACTCCATCATAATTCCAGTCACAAACCCACTGGACCCAATGGTTCACATTTCATTTCAAACATCAGGCTTTGAGAGAAGTAGAATTGTAGGAATGGGTGGAATGCTGGATCTATCCAGATTCATCCAGTTCATTCATGAAGCAACTGGCCATTCCAGAGAATCAATCCGAGCCCTAGTCATAGGAGAACATGGAGAAAACATGCTGCCATTACCAAGATTTTCCACGGTTTCAGGAATTCCACTAAACTCAATGCTACCAAAGGAAAAGATAGTCGAGCTAGTCCAAAACACAAAACAGGTTGCAGCCAAAGTAATTGAGCTCAAGGGCGCAACAGTACATGCCCCAGGAAACGCAATCTCTACCATAGTTGATGCAATAATCAAAGACAGAAAGAAGGTGATTCCAGTTGCAACTCCATTGGATGGCGAATATGGTCAATCCAATGTATCCATTGGAGTTCCAGCAGTGATTGGCAGAAAAGGAGTAGAGAAAATAATCGAACTAGACTTGGATGCACAAGAAAAGGAAATGTTCCTCAAGGGAATTGAAAGTGTCAAGTCAGCACTTGCAGGCACCTGATCAGTTTTTTAATTAAATCAATCTAATTCTATCAATGGGAGTCACCGATGTTTTAGAGTCACTCAAGATAGGCAAGATCACAGTATCCGAGGCAAAAAAACTCCTTTCTCTATATTCAATAGAAAAGATAGAGGATTTTGCCCAAATCGACATGGGCAGAAAGCACCGCAAAGGAATCCCCGAGGTGATATTTGCAGAGAGAAAGACCCCGGAAGAAATCAAAAAAATCATCACACGTGTGATGGCAAAGTCCGACTCTGTCCTAGTATCTAGAATCCAAAAAAAAGATTATCCTAAAATAGCTAGATTTGCAAAATCAAAAAAACTCAAAGTCAAGGACGGTAAAAATACCACAACACTACTAATCTACAAAGATGCGCTCAAAAATACTGGTGGAAAAGTTGGAATTGTCACAGCAGGCACATCTGACATTGGCGTAGCAGAAGAGGCGCGACTGACATGCGAAGCAATGCACTGTGATGCAATAACCATATATGATGTTGGAATTGCGGGATTGCACAGAATATTTCCAATTATAAAAAAATTCATCAAGTCCGACGTTGATGTAATTATTGTGGCGGCAGGAATGGAAGGAGCACTTGCATCTGTGGTATCATCTCTGGTTAATGTGCCAGTGATTGGCCTACCAACATCTGTTGGTTATGGGTATGGCGAAAAAGGAGTCGCTGCCCTTGCATCTATGCTTCAGAGCTGCTCACTAGGACTGTCTGTTGTAAATATTGACAATGGTATTGGTGCAGGAGCAGTCGCATCAAACATTGCAAATCGGGCTAGACGTCGATAATGCCCAAGTTTGCAAGCTCTGATCCAATTCCAAATCCAATCAATGCAATTCCTGTTCCTAGGCCAGCCATTTCCAGGCCACCCTTGATCATATTTGTCTGAGCAAGTCTGGATTTGACAGCGCCAACTGCAAACGATGTGGACAAGCTGATTCCAATTGCAATTATCAGCGGCGTGTATCCTTGAGCAAAGAAAAACGGAATTATCGGCAATATTCCGCCAATTAAAAATGCACCAAACATTCGCAGTGCGCTCTTTAGTGGATTGCCAACTATTTCCACATTGAGCTTGAGCTCTTCTGTGAGCATTGTGTCCAGCCAGACCTTTTTGTTTGATGTAATCTTGTTTACAATCATTTCCAAGTCCTTTCCCTCAAAGCCCTTGGCACGATAGATCTCTTCTATTTCCTGTCTTTCTATTTCGGGCTTGTATTCTATTTCCCATTCCTCTCGTGCAATTTCGGATTTGAGCAATTCTCGCTGGGCTTTAACTGCCAAATAATTTTGAACGGCCATTGCCTTTGCTCCAGTAAACATGCCAACTAGAGCAGCTAAAATGATAATATTTGATGAAACATCAGCTCCCCCGACTCCTGCGGCAATGCCAAGCGAGGTATTGATTCCATCGCCAAATCCAAACACAAAGTCGCGAACCCCGCTGGACTCTGACAGATGTGGCTCCATGTGACGAGGTTCCGATACTTCTTTCATGGTATGACTAGATTTGATTGCAATTTAAGTTTGAGAGCGGGAAGGTTCTGTTACCTTCATGTCCCGACGGGTAACACGGATAAGCGTGTCCCATGAAGGTAACAGAACCGAGCGGGAAAATAATTTATACCATATAGGAAGCCAGTGTATAGTTGGCTGGCAAACGTATTGTTCTTACTGCTGACCGCAGTTTAATGACAAACTATCGAGGAAATTTCCTTTACGGTTTTATTGCATGCGGACCATATGAGCTACTCCCAGAATGGGTCTTTGACAAGGTTTTCTGTCCTGCAGTAGAGACAGACCCAAACACTGGTGAAGCAAAGGTAGCCCAAGTCGGATTAAGGCGAGTCGAATCTGCACTACTCCAAGGTTACAAAAGAGACGAAATCTTTGTTGCAAATCCGGATTATCTATCAAAGGCAATCGGCCCAGACACCAAGGTAGTCGGAATCAACGTTATGGACCCGCTTGGAATGGCGCCAGTCACAACGACAATGTCTCCTGAAAAATTATCATATGTTGCAATGAAGTTCAAGCGCATGTGCGCAAATATCATCCAGCTAAAGAAAAAATATGATTTCAAGGTAGTAGTTGGAGGAAACGGTGCATGGGAGCTTGCAAAGTCCGACAGAATGAAGATTCACGGAATCGACACAGTCGTGGTTGGTGAAGCAGACGAGCTTGCACTGGATCTATTCAAGGACCTAGAAGGTGGAGATGCACCAGAACTAATGCACTGCTTTGTCAAAAACATACAAAACATTCCAGTAATTGAAGGTCCAACAGTAAACTCGCTAATAGAGGCAATGCGAGGATGCGGTAGAGGATGCGATTTCTGTGATGTAAACAAGCGCTCAAAGAAGGACTTGCCAATTGAGCGACTACAACATGAGGCAAAGATAAACCTCGATTATGGATTTGATTCTATTTGGTTACACTCTGATGAAATGTTACTTTATGGATGCGACAACAAGGATTTCCAGCCAAACAGGGACGCAATCACTGATCTGTGGAAGAACCTCAAGGGGCTTGGCGCAAACTTTGTTGGAACAACACATATGACATTTTCCGCAATTGCCGCAGATCCAACCTTACTAAAACAAATGTCAGAAATCA
>CAYYBJ010000010.1:21139-35881 GCA_964470325.1 uncultured Candidatus Nitrosotenuis sp.
CAACGAAATGCACACAAACGGAAGATGGCTTGCAACAAATCTTGGAATAGAGACAGTTGCGCCAAGAATGGTCAAAAAACACCTCGGCGTCAAGACCAAACCATTCTCAACTGACGAATGGGGCTGGGTTGTGCGAGAGGGAGCAAGAATAATGAATGAAAACCACTGGTTCCCAGCAGCCACACTAATCATCGGCTGGCCAGACGAAACCCCAGATGAAACTCAATATACCATAGACCTAATCGAGGATTTCAGAAAGACAGGATTTAGAGGCCTTGTAGCACCATTACTATACCAAGACTTTTCAGAGAAAAACTCGATGCATTTTGGAAACCTCAACGAAGCCCAGTTTACCTTATTCTGGAGATGCTGGGAGAACAATTTGCGCGTCATCAATGATATTGTTCCTATAATTCTGCGAAACAAAACCTACGGCCCACCAATGAAGATATTCATGTACGGTTTGATCAAGGCAGGAACCTGGGCAATCATGAGATATCTGCGAGGCCTCTGCAAGGATCTCTTCAATGGTAAACTGCCAGAAGAGATTGTAGAAAAATATGCAAGAAGCAGATCAGTAGCTGCTCCAACCTATACAAGATAATCTATCTAATATCGTACGAGAATTTCTTGATCGTCTTTCCAAGATAATTGATTGCAATGTCATATTTGCCCGGAATTGTCTTGTCTGTTATTTTGAGTGAATATTCCAGTTTGCCTTTGCTATTTACTAGGACTATACGTGTCTGTCTTGCCATTATAGGAGATTTTTACTTCGGCCTTTTGGCCTTTCTTGTAGAGGTCTGATGGGATTTGGGCAGATAATTTCTCGATTATTATTTTGCCTTTTTTTGTCTGGATTATTTTGGCACTTGGTTTTTCCTTTTCTTGTGTTTTTTCTGTTTTGCCCCAGCCGTCGTTTCCATAGATCTCCTTGAGTTTTGCAATATCCACAGGCATTATCTCCATTAGTTCTGGGATCTATTGGCACATGACTTGGACTGGCAAGCACATCAAGGATTGGAACCATTATCGATGAGGGGTGCCCAAGGCCGCCAGTGTAAAAGATTTCTTCAGAGATGTAATGACCCAAGCCCATTGCATGGCCAAGCTCGTGTCGCAATATTGCTTCCATTGCAACAATTAGTTTTGGCGAGTCTTGTTGGCAGGTATAACCAATATGTCCACTGCGAATCCTTGGTCTCACATATTCCATAACCTTGATAGTAAATCTCGACATGGTTTGTGTTGTTTTTAAAATAATGTCTTCCCAAGATTTCAACATCTGCCAGTCCCTGTGGCGAATTCTTCAAAAACGAAATTATCACATTATATTTTGAATAGTCAAAATTTGCTTGCTTCTAGGTATTTCGATATAGTTTACGTCCCATTTTGCGTCACGCTGTGATGAAGACTTTAGCGGACCAATCCATGCATCCAGATTCCCTTTGGTCTTTTTTAGTAAAATTGGCACGATGCTTTCTGGAATATTTGGGTCTTGTGCAGGCTCTCTTGTGCAAAATGTAGGCGTTCCCTCAAATCGATTTGGCAACGGCTCGTACTTGACTTCTAGTCTTTTTGCTTCTGACACGCCAACGCCAGATAATAGTAAGATTGCAAAAATTACAGAAATTGCCTTTTTCAACAGTATGGTTTGGCGTTTGGTTTCTAAAAAAACTAGCCTAGCTTTTTGATTGCTTCATCAGCAATTGTGTTTCTCTTTGGAGATATCACAATAAAGTATGTCTTGTCTGCTCGCTCTATTGCGGCTACTTTTTTGTAGGAATTTGCGTTGATATCAAATTCAAGGATTCTGCCATCTAGTTCTGCCTTTGTGTAGATCATCAAATAGACATCGCCGCCGTTGTGTGTCAGTGGAATAAACGCAAAGACATAACCCTTGTAGTAGTTGATTGGCATTGTGTTTTTCATTGGTGGCATTACAGCTGCCATGTATGAGAAAATATCAGAAATTGATGAAAATTCCTCGTATTCTACGTGCATGAGTTTGGTTTGATAAAAGAGGATATAATCCTAAAGGCGTCTTTTTTGGATTAGGCCTTTAACTTTGAGTATTACTAGCGCTGGTGCGACAAAGTACATACCAATGTTTAGCAGTATGACGCCGATTCCATAACCTAACATTTCCTGCTCTGAATCAATGTTGGCATAGTTTAGTATAGACATTGTCGATAGCATTGGAGTGATTGCTGTCTTTACTACTTCTTTGAATAGCGGACTTTGTCTTTCTAAGTCCGCCACTGCTGGGCTGAATGCATAGTAGAATTCGTTGAATCCTGCCATGAATGTTGTTCCTGCTCCAGTGCTATACAATACTCCGTCTCTTACTTCTCTGAGTAGTTGTACTTGTGGTGCTAGTTCAGTTCCAAAGGCCGCGGTTGCGATTGCGCATTGTCCGCCACTTCCTGTTGTTTTCTCTTCTGGCACACAAATTCCGTCTTTAGCTACAGTTCCTGGACCACAGTTGATTGGTTTTGGCTCAACTGGCTCGCCAGATTCAATACATTTACCATTAACTAATTCTTCGCCTGGAGGACATTCTACTGTCTCTGTTGGTTTCACTATGCAAGAGTCAGTTGCTGGATCATATACAGTTCCTGCACCACAATTTGGCTTTGGTTTCTCGTCTGGCGGAGTAACACATTGATTGTTAATGACTACTTGTCCTGGACCACATTGTATTGGTGGTGGGGGGGTGGGCAAGTCGTCTCCACCATTATAGAAGAACATGGTTTCTGCCTTTTGCGGGCCATAATTTACTATAATCTTGTAATCGCCTTTTTTGGTCCAAAGTGGGCCGCCTACGACAAAGTTATCGGCAAATGTGCCGTCTAGGAGGGGTCTTACTTGTTTAACTGTGACAATATTGGTAGCACCAGTTCCGTTGACAATTGGTCCTACAATTCTGACTGTAACGTCTATGAGATTATTGATATCTGGGCTCTTTATTACGCCGTTAAAGTTGACTCGATCGCCAGATTCGTACAGTGGGAGCTCTGTTGATACAGACAATGGCGGTATTTGAGAAGCTTGTCCAAATGCAATTGATGCAGTTGATGTAAACAACATTACCGACAATAAAGCTACTACGAGTCTCCCAGCTCCTCTCATGTCTAGGCTGATACAACAATTCAGGGTATTTATGTATTCTATGAAAGAAAAGTTGACTGGAATATGGTTTTGTTGAACCTTTTTTGACCCAGTCATTTCGATCTAGTTTTTCAAAAAATTATTTCTTGTTTACCATAAAGGTAACTTTGCCGACATAGTTCTTTAGATAATCAATGTCAACTGCATACTGGCCTGTCGGCGAGTTTGGTTTTAGTGTGATAATTGTTTTGTAGCTTCCAGTCTTTGTGGCAAACGCATACAGTGTTGAGGATTTTCCGTCCGGCATTTGCAATGTGAATTTTATCTTGGTTCCAGGCTTGTAATCTTGGATTTTGCCAGTCAAGACAACATCAGTTGTTTTTCCAAGACTAGGTAATGTGTACGATTTGGAATCTAGTTTTGCAGATCTTGGAGCTGACAGCTTTGCCTTTGTAGGGCTTTTTGTAAGACTAGAAATACTGGCCTGGCCAGATGCATCTCGAAAATCATGATATTTCAAATCGACTGTTCCACCAGCTGGCGATATTAGTGCAGTTCCTGCCTTGTTACAGATTTTTGATGGCATCTTGAATACGCCTTCGAATCTGCCTGTGTTTGGTCCGGTTTCTACTAGTGAGAATCCGCTTGCGGCAAGACCTCCAGTTTCTGTGCCACCTATGGTACAGCGCTTGTATCTAATGTCCTTGATTAGCACTTCAAGCAAGATTCCGCCGCTAGAGCTACCTACGGTGTCCACGTTTGTTGAGGCTGGGTCGTCTATTACAGAGTAAATGTCGATGGAGTCGTGCTTTATGTTCAAGTCTGGGTCTACTAGGACCACGGTTACTGGGTGGCCGAATCTGAAGACATTGGTTGTAAGCGATGCGCTGCCGGTATGTGTCCTGATGTCAGTTTTTGATGATACCCCTGTTGTGGCGCCAGTCTGTGCAACATCAGAATATGCAATGTTGATTCCTTGTTCGTCAATTAGTCTTTGGTTGACAAAGAACTTGACATCATCATCTATTGGTCGTAGTGTCTTGATTGTGTTTGCATCAAACTGGTTTAGCTGGTTTGCAATTGTATATTCCATGGTACCAGTAAATATTCCAGAGCTTGATGATGATTCTTGTAATTCAAATCTATAGATTCCATTTGTGACATCTACATTGTTTTTGCGGCCAAATGAGAACAGATCAAAGACTATTGGTTGTGTGTCTGTCTCTGATGACACAGAACCTTGTGCCGGGGAATTGCTTGACGAGTCAAAGTTGACAACCAAAAATGCAGTGCCAGATTTTGACGCAATTGCACTCACTGCAGCGTTTGGCAATTGCACAAATCCCTTTGCACCAGTCATGTTTGCAGAGCTGACCAGTGTCACTGGTGTGGTATCTGTTAGTTCAAAGAACAGTTGTATTGTGGTATCGGAAAAATCAGTTACTCCAAGCTGGTTTTGTAATGATCTGAAATCATAGTTTACCCAGTTTGTTCCCTGATCACCCGCAGTTAGTCTTATCAAGAGATTTTGCAGAGTTGCTGCAGAAATACCAGTGCTTGCAGATAATTTCTCAAAGCTTTGGTTTGCAATTCCAGTCGATGGTCTTGTGTCCAGGACTAGTCTGTCAGATGCCTTGTCGGGAACAGACGATGAAACAGAGGTACCGCCAGTCAATGGATCACCAGATGACGCATAGATTTTGACACTTCCTGCGTCTTGCAGGGTTGCAGGCGAGCCTATTGTAAGAGTTGGAATCAGCGCAGTACTTCTAAAGACGTCTAGCTTGTCCTTTGCGCCAGAGTTGATGTTTTGGTCCGGATCAGTTACTGTAACTGGCACCTTTTGCCCAGAAACAGGCTGGTTTGTGCCCAGACTAATATTGGCATCGCCTAGGCCAGACACTATAGAGTAGGACTTTTGGTCATATTCAATAGTAGCAGATTGACCCCTTGGAGCATTTGATTTTACTTTAATGGTAGATACATCAGAAAAGTCAAAGTTCTCAAAGATTGCAGAATTTGGCTGGGATTCCACAAATGTTATGATTTGTGAAAATGTTGTGGTGCCATCGCTTGCAGTTGCGCTTTGGTGACCGTTTGCTTGGAGTTCTGCAACACTGCCAAGACTCATAGCAATTCTACCATTGTTATCAAAGCCAATTGATGATAGCTGAGATAGTAGATTGATGAGGCCGGTTCCACCGTTTGCAGCATTTGCACCGTTTTCTGTAAATGCCGCATAGAATACGGTTTGTGGCGAGCCAATGTTAAATGTCCAAGAATCTCGTGATGTTGGATCTTGGTTTAGCTGCATGTCCTTTATTGTTACAAAGACTTGGGAATTTGGAGGATAGTTTGTCCTATCTAAAGAAGTTGCAATGTTTGGAATTTCATCATATTGCAGTGTGACAGATTGCGTTCCGCCTGCAGCATTGTACTGTATTACAACATCATTATTGAAAGAATACAATTGTATGATTGGCCAGACTGCAGAGTTTAGTCCGATTTGGCCTGTCGGAATTGCCGAGTTTATATTAATTGATCGCGGGCTTCTAACCACATTGTTTACCGTTGCACCTGCCGGAACACTAGTGCATGTAGAAAATCCAGAGTTGCCGTTTGTTGCACCGGTTGCACCGGCCTTTGGTATTGCTATTCCATCAGACTCTGAAAATGATGGTCCAAATACTACAGTGTCCTTGCTGCAAAATTCACCAAAGTCCAGGCCTTTACCTGCGAGACCCACCGTTTGGTCTGCGATCTTGGCTTTATCCAAATTTGCAATGTACGCATACCATTTTCCGTCGGTTGCCTGAACCATTCGGATATTTTTGCCGTTTAGTGTAACGTCTGGCTCTCCTTTTCCGACACTAGTATCAGACAATGACGGATCGTTGATTACTATTTCAACTACCATAGAGCCTGCAAAATGATTGTTATAGTACGAGTTTTCTGCCGAGACATACAGATTTGGGTTGGCAGCGTCTGCCTGTGCCAAAAACGGCACTAGTAAGAATCCAAGTGCTCCCAGCAATGCCAGCTTGTTCAATTTATCTGGATTTTACGCTCATGCAAGATAACGTTTCCGTATGATTTATTCGTAAACCATCAGATACTGCTTTGATGGAAAACATCTTTTTGAAGAGGACTGGGGCGCTAAAGATATCACTTGCCGCAATTCTGTCGGCATTTGTAGTAGAGTTTGTCTTTGGCATATTATCGAATAGTTTGGCATTACTCACAGACAGTATCCATGCATTACTGGACAGTGTTGTGACGGTTGTGTTGTTATTGGCAGCAAGATTTGCGATCAAGCCGCCAGATGCAGAGCACACCTATGGCCACGGCAAAGTTGAATCCCTTGGTGGACTTATTGGCGGAATTGCGATATTTCTGATTGCGTGCTTTTTTATTTTTGAGGCAGTCCTCAAAATACAGAGCCCCACTCATCTTACTGTTACCAGTATTTTGGCATTGGCAGGTGCCGCATACACAATCTGCGTAGATATTTTCAGGATTATACTTTTGAGGCGCGCAATATCAAAGATTGGTGGAACCACTCTCAAGGCAGACTTTTACCACGCATTTTTGGACTTGGGCTCCACACTGGTTGTGATTGCAGGAATTGCTCTGGTGTCGTTTGGATTTGACCATGGTGATTTCTTTGCAGCAATAATTCTAGGTGCATTGCTTTGTGTTTTGTCTGTCAAGTTGGTATACAGAACTGCTCAGGACCTAACCGATATCATATCGCCAGAACTGGTAAACAAGGTCCAAAACATTGTGCTTGCCACAGAAGGGGTTGTAGGAACAGGCCCCATACTAATGAGAAGATCAGGGGATTCAATATTCGCAGATGTTACTGTGTCGCTTCGTGCCGATGTCAGCTTTGATAAAGCTCATGAGATATCGACCGCAGTTGAGAAAAACATCAAAAATCACATTTCAAATTCAGAGATAACAGTTCATTTTGAGCCTAGCTGGAAGGATGTTCCATCTGATTCAAGAATTTACGAGATTGCCTCTGGAGTATCAGGTGTAAAGGGAATCCACAATGTTAGCCAGCATACATCAAGTGATTCCACATTTGTCAGCCTTCATGCGATGGTAGACAGACAGATGAGTCTTGATGACGCACACCACATCTCAGAGATAATTGAGGAGAAAATCCGAAGTGAGCTGCCAAAAATTGACCGCATCACAATACACCTAGAGCCATACATAACAATGCCCAAAGACCTCAAGTCATATGACACCAACGATGAAAAAATAATTCAGCTGCTCAAAGAACACACCGAGGTCAAGAAGATAGGCAGTATTGTAACCTTGAACTTTGAGGATCTGCTCAAAATAGACATTGACTGTTCATTTGACAAGGACCTGTCCATAGAAAAAGTCCATGACCTGACATCAAAAATAGAGCAAGACATTCGAAGTCATTTCAAGAATTCCGTCATAACAATACACCCAGAACCACATTAGATCAGAATGCTTGTGACATACATTATGATCATTCCAACTGCAATTCCTGCAGCAGTTGGTGCAGACATTAATCCTTGCTCATCGGATCGTATCCATTTGAGAATTGCAACTATGACCTGAAATATTGCACCAGCACCTACTGAGAGAAATATTATTGCAGAAATTGGCGAGTACTGGAATCCTCCAATCCATGCGCCAAATATGGCTGGAGCACCTGCAATGATTCCCATTGTCGCAAGCTTTGCTATCATTGGCTTTTGTCTTGCCATTGGAGCAGCTATTGCAAGGCCCTCTGTGGTGTTGTGGATGGTAAATCCTACTATAAGAAATGTGCTCAACGCTATTTCACCTAGTCCGATTGCCGCGCTTATTGCAAGGCCTTCACCCAGGTTGTGCAAGCCTATTCCTATTGAGACCATTAGTGCTATGGCAACTGACTTTGAAGCAGACGAAACACGGCTGACAAGTTTTTCAGACACGTAATACAAGCCGACAAAAGAGCCGACCACAACAGTTGTGACCAAGAGATGTCCGTTGAATGTACCAGAGAGTCGCTCTGCAGATATTTCAAATCCTTCTTCTATAGCATCAATTCCCAAAAACAAGAGCAGTCCGGCAGTTAACGCCAAAAAGAACTTGTATTTTGCAGGGCTCATTTTGGCAATAAATGGGAACCATAACAATCCAATCAATACAGGAATGATTCCAACGTAGGTGCCAATTATTGCAAAGTATGAGGCAAGCTCGATGCTTGGCCTAATTGCAGGAGCTGCTGCTTCAATAGAGTGAGCGAATCGAGTTCCATCATTTACTGTTAGGCCTATTTCGTATGGCTCTGCCTCATTCCATGCATATGGGATTCTGACCAGTGCAGACTCAAATCTTGCCAGGTTTTTGTCTGGTTCTATTGCAGCAGGTTGGACTCTATCATTTACGTCTGCTTGTGCAATTGATAGTTCCATTAGACCTGTATTGCGTACAGTTACCTGGATTTCAGATTCTACAAAGTCAACTCGCTCTATCGTAATGTTTGGAAGAGGTGTGCCAAAATTGACAAGCTCAGACCCCGGGCCAAACAGATACACAATCATTGCAGAAAGCAAAATCAGTGGAATTACACCAGCTATTGCAATTTTTGCCTTGGATGTTTTTGCAGATTCTATATTATGACACCTCGTCCCTTACTAGGAATAGTCCGGTCCAGCCCTTTTCTGCAAATTCAGTCTTGTGGGCATGGAACATGAATTTGCCAGGAGTACCATAAGTAAACTCCATGATTCCACGCTCGCCCTGTGATAGAGTAATCATGTCTGTAAAGGTGCTAGGCACGCTGTACGTGCCTGTTGGATAGTAATGGTAAAGATTTCCATGTAGATGGAAATTGTTTATCTGATCAAATTCCAGTATGTTTACCACATAGATTCGCACTAGCTCGCCAGTATTGATCTGAATTGGGTGATGCTGATAGTAAAACGGAATAGTGTTTGCCCCATAGAAATTATTCTCTGTATCAAAGTCGGTGTCAAATCCGTTTAGAACCATTACCATTTCGTCTGCAGGTGCTCGGGGCTCTTTAGGATCCACAATATACACGCCATACAATCCATGTGAGATGTGCTCTTCTAGTGGCATCACATGGCAATGATATGGATGCACACCAACGGGGCCTGCCTCAAACTCGTATGTGAACTGCCCTCCCCCAGGACCTACTGGCTCAAAGACTCCGTCCATTTCTGCTGCATGGAATCCATGAAAGTGGATTGTGTGTGTTTTTGAACCCATATTGATGAATTTTACCTTAACCCAGTCCCCCTCTGTTGCGCGAATTGTTGGGCCTGGTACAGTTCCATTAAAGGTCCATACATTATAGAAAACGCCTGGCGAGATCTCCATTACTTTGTCGTCTTCGGCAATTATGGTGTATTCTCGGACTGTTTTTCCATCGACTTGAGATATTCTGCCATAGTTGAACTCGCGAAGATACTTGTCAGGATCAATTTCTACTGTTTGGGCAGTGTAGATTGGATCTAGTACATCACCTGCGGTTTTGATCACACCGCCAGTATGAGTAACAAAGGTCTTTTCCTGTTTTGCATCAGACGATACAGGATAGACAAAGTAAAGCGTAGCGAGAACTGTAGTTACCGCTATGGCAAATAACATCTTTGAGAACGGCTTCAAGACAATTATGCTGTGGTTTTTTGTTTATTTAAATTTAGTCTAGGCTAAATTTGTTAACCAAGGCTAACTTTTGAGGCTGAAAATACCAATATAGAACCATAAAAAATGCAGAAACATGATGAAAAAGTCACACCTAATACTGTTCGTTGGTGGAGGACTAGTCGCAATAGGAATGATTCTGTCATACACCGGTGCATCAGTCATTTCTGGCCAAGTCTCCATTAAAGAGACCCTAGTCAATGGAACAATACCTGTCACACTTGAAAAAGAGCTAGACCCAACAATAACGGAACAAGGAGCGTTTGTGATCCGCGCAGAAGGAATCGAGAAGGCAAACCTTTTTGCCACAGTTTATGGCCCAACAGGAGAGATAGTATCAAAGAAAATCACCGAGGTTTCAACCGAAGAATATTTTGACATTGAATCCAAGGGAGCATACAGGCTTGAAGTAAGAAACAGTGCGGAAGAAATTCCAATAGTGATGGGCCTAACCCACATGCCGGACAAGTCAATTGTTGCGCTAAACATGCTTGGCCAGTCCATGATCATAACTGGATTTGTCGGAGTGGGAATTGCCGCAATATATGCTCTAAAGACCAAAAAGAAATCTAGTTAAGATAACTGTCTAATTCTGTCAGTCCATCAACTACGCCCTTGTAGTTTTCATCATTTTCCATGAATTTTGCCAATTTTTCAGAATCTACGCCATATGTAGTGCCAGATACCACAACAAATCCCGTTTCCATTAGATATGCCAGTCTTGTCTTGATGTCAGATTCAGATATTCCAAGACTTGATGATAATACTGTAGATTCTTTTGGTCCAGATTCCAGCTCTGCCATTATCACAGATACATCTTGATCAAATAACACTTCTGCTATTTTGGCCTTGTCATATGACATGTCTGGGCCTATTTTTTGAGCATAATATCTTCTTGGTGTTGTAAAGATAGTCAACTACGAGGACTATGTCCATGTTGTTTTGGTTGATGTGATATGTTTTGCCTTGAAGTAGTTTTTCCATCTGCTGGACGTATTCCAATAATTCAGATTCTTCGCTTACCACAATGGAATCAATTTGGATGTTTTCTCGCAGGCATTTTTTTGCCTCGGCTATTGTTCGCTCATCTACTTTGGCGTCGACCTTTTTGTATCGATAGCACAGATAGACTTGAGTTCCCTGGGATGCGTCGATTTGCAGGTTTCTTTCCGTTTTTATTTTTGATAGTAATTGTTCCCCCGGAACGTAAAAGTTGGAATATGGTTTTTCTGACAAAATTGCCTCTTTTTGAGAATCAGTATCGACAAAGCATGCGCTTGGCTGCCCGTCAGTAATCATTATGATTCTTTTGTTCTTTGCATTTGTCTTTTGGAGCAGTTTTTTTGCCATTCTAAATGCCGCCTGATAGTTGGTGTAATGGAGAAATTCGTCGTTTGCGTCATATGTTTTCAAAAATGGAATATCAAACGGATTTATCAGAGACGCCATTGATGCAAAGCCGATTATTTTGATGGAATCATTTGGAAAAAACCGATTGTTCAAAACATAAAGGCTCCACAATGCCCGCTTGGCTGCCTCTATTCTGCTCATGCCGGAGCTAGTCAGTGATGATTTCATAGTAGAGCTAAGATCTATACAATACACAATTGCTGCCCGGACATCCTCTGTTGTCTCAAATTCCTCATAGTCATCAATGTCCAGATCTAGCGGAAAGTCAAGTGATTTTCCCTGCTTGGATAGTCGCTGTATTGTGTTTAATATGCTGGCAGAGACATTTAGGAGCTTGAGCTCACCCCCAAGCTCAAACTTTTTTGTAGTATCCAGTATGGTGGCACCAGCTCCTACAGATTTTGTTTCATGCAGGCCAAAGTCGCCAGTCTTTAGCTCTGCTAGCAGATCCTTGAGAATTTGGTTGCCTATGGCAAAAAACCCCTTTTTGGTAAGCCAGTTTTTTTCGTCCTTGAGATAGCCGTGCTCTAGCAGAAATTTTGTAATGGGTTTTGTGTCGTCGCTTTTTGGGCTTTGGTCAGATTCTGTCTGGGTTTGCTCAGTGCTGGATGCATCGATGTTTCCTTGTAGGATGGACTCTAGTTCTTCAAAGATTGGCGCCTTTTCCCGCATGGACTGGTTTGCCAATGACTGGAGCAGCTTTTCTATTGTCTGCTTGTCTAGATCTTGTGAGATATCAGAGGATTGCTTTTCTTCGATGCTTGAGACATATACGAATTTTTTTAGATTATGCTGCAACATAGCCTGCGTCTTTTTTGTCTATTATTTTGGGGGTGATGTAGTACAGGCCATCCAGAATTATCTCCAGGATTGCCGATTTTAGCTCATTGTTGTCCTGAGACGGAGTGATGTTTTGCGCCTGGGTTGCTTTTGCAAGGCTTGACTGTTCCTGGGAGATTTGTTCCAGCTTGGATTGGACAAGCTTGGATAAATTTGCAAAATTTACTAGCTGATTAGAATAAGAAACAGAGCCGTTCCGCCAGACCATGCCCTGTGATACATTGAATGTTTTGCCGGAAAATTCCTGCTTGATTGCATCTAGTGTTTCCTGCGGCAAGCCCTGGATGTATTCTAGGCATGTGTCCTTTATGGAATCGTCAAGAATCGACTCGAATGTCTTTTTTCGGTTTTCTATGGTATCATCAATTTCTGATAGCTCAAATTTGGCGATTTGTCCCAAGCAGTACATGTCAGAGTGTCGCGGAACTGGAATTGTCTTGTGAGATATTGCACGCGTTCTCTCGGATTCTCCCACTAGTAGCTCCAGTCCATGGATTCCAAATCGTACGCTGACTCCCTTTGCCTGATTTATTTCGGGATTTGCACGAGCCTTGTGGACCAATCTTGCTAGAGTCTTTAGAACAAAAACAGGCACAAGACAGTTTGCTAGCTTTGCCTCTTGTAAAATGATTTGCATTTCGTGTTCTATAGTTTTTGGATAATGAGTGTGTATGTGGGACTTTAGTCTGTCATAGAGCGGCTCTATAATTTTGCCAGAGTGGGTGTAATCAATTGGATTTGCGGTTGCAAAAAAGGCAGTCTTTGGCTCAAAGATAACTGGATATGATCCCGTGGTGTATCGTCCTTCTTGTAGTACTGATAATAACGCAACTTGTTTTCTTGGGTCCAGCACCGGTAATTCATCAATGCAAAAGATTCCATGCTTTGCCTGTAGTAGCTGACCTGGAGAATACGAGTCGATTTTGTACATTTCAACTCCTTTTTTTGCCACCTTGATTGCGTCGATATATCCAACTAGGTCCTTGACAGAAATGTCTGGTGTTGCCAAGACATAACGAAATCTTTGTGCACCGTCAATCCAGTGTATTTTGGTGTCTAACTTGTTGTCCTGGATTTTCTTTGCACTCTCTGGGCTAATGTGAAATGCAGGCGTTGTGCCAGATGGTTCCTGGCCTTCTAATAATGATATTAGGTCAGCTTGCGGCAGATCCATTGGAGTGTCGTTTGTGACAGAGCCGTCAATTACTGGGATTGGTGATAAGAGATGTTTTGCAATTACCTCAACTAGTCTTGTCTTTGCCTGGCCAATCTGCCCAATCAAAAATACGTCATGGCATGACAGAATTGCCCTATCCAGTGCAGGGGCGACATCTTCGTCATAGCCTATTATGCCAGGATATTTTGTGCCGCCTTGTTTCATTATACGAATTAGGTTTTGACGGAGCTGCTCCTTTGCCTCTAGCAGCCTAAAGTTGATTTCTAATAGATCGCGGATTGTCTTAATTGAGTGATAATCTTCCGGGAGACCTGCCTTGATCTGTGTGTATTTTGGCTCCAAGGCAAAACAGTTTGCTACTAGTTGGGAGGCTTCCAAGTAATCTTGGTGGGTTTATTTTATCTAATAATATTGCGGAGATGCCACATTTTCCAAGGCAGGGTTTTTATCGGGGTCGCTTGGACTCCCCAATTACTTGTCAGCACAAGACTATAGACACATTGTAAGAATTGTCGGAAAGGACATTCCGGGAGACAAAAAGCTCTCAGTAGGCCTAACCCACATCAAGGGCGTCGGTTATAATTTTGCCAATGCGATAATTGGAGCACTGGGATTGAACCCAAACAGCAACATTGGCTTTTTGACAGAATCGCAGGTAGAGTCCATTGAAAAGACACTCAAGGATCCAACATCAATAAAATTCCCATCTTGGTTACTAAACAGAAGAAAGGACATAGAGACAGGTGCCACAACACACCTCATTACATCAGACGTAGCATTTACAGTAAGAAACGATATTGAAAGAGAAAAGCTCTCAAACAGTTGGAGAGGCTTTCGTCACACTTATGGATTAAAGGTCAGAGGACAGCGAACCCGAACCACTGGTCGTAAAGGCGCATCAGTCGGTGTAAAGAAGGGAGGCAAAGTATTGCCTGCAGGAGCTGCGCCAGCAGCTGCCCCAGGTGAAGCATCCGCTGCCCCAACTGCAGGAGCTGCAGGAGCTGCACCAGCTGCAAAGCCATCTGCCGGAGCTGCTCCAGCAAAACCAGCCGCGGCTCCAGCTGCAAAACCAGCTGCACCGGCAAAGAAATAGAGGGAATGTGAATGGGCGATCCAAAATATCCTAGTCGAGTCTGGAAAAAACCAAAACGACCGCTAAATTATGATTTCATGATGGAGGATCTCAACACGCTTGGCAATTATGGCCTAAAAAACAAACGAGAGTTATGGAAGGCAAGAACAGAATTGTCCAGAGTAAGACACCAAGCAAGATCACTACTAGCACTCAGACAAGAAGTTCGAGCACAAAAAGAGCCAATCCTGATGAAGTCCCTAGTAAAAATCGGCCTAGTAAAGGAAGATGCAACACTGGATGACGTCCTAAATCTGGCAGTAAACAATTTGCTTGATAGAAGACTGCAAACAATAGTTCAGAGAAAATTCACACTAAAGACTCCATACCAAGCAAGACAAGCAATTGTACACGGCCATATCACAATTGG
>CAYYBJ010000011.1:0-31851 GCA_964470325.1 uncultured Candidatus Nitrosotenuis sp.
TTCATTCATGATTGGTGATTTCATCTATCCGTATTATGAGCTTGATGAGACATACTACACAGGCCATCCAGTAGATATAACATGGATTTTAGGGTATTTGTTTTTCATATTCGCAGTAATTACTTTTGATGGAAGGAAGGTAAATACACTATCGAATATCAGTCAATATACAGAATTTTTCAAATTTGAAAACATTCACAAAATAATTGTACCACTCATACTCGGTGCAATATTTGCAGTAACTCTGACTACGATTTATCAAACACAGGCGCTAGCAGAAAGCAATACCAATGATCAATTCTCTACATATTGGCTAGTTGCAATTATGATCACATTTACAAGCATAATTTTGGCAATAAACCACAACCTATCAAAGATTGTAAAAACAAGGACTTCAGAGCTTACAAAACAAACACAAAAGCTAGAACATGAAATCAGAGAGAAAAACACGCTAATCGTGCTGCAAAAGAATCTGGAAAAAGAGATAGCCGATCACAATAAAGAATTGGCACAAAAGTCTCAGCAGCTACAAGAACAAAACAAAACACTAACAGAGCAAAGCGAAGAACTAGAATTGCAGCGCCAACAGCTAAAAGAGCAAAACGACAAGCTCATAGAGGTAGACAAACAAAAGGCAGAATTTGCTTCAATGGTAACGCATGAGCTTAAAACTCCATTAACACCAATTATGAGCTGGTGCGAAATCCTCTTGGAACATAATGTGCTTGGACAGTTAAATGAAGGGCAGAAAAACGCGGTCCTCAAGATACGTCACAATGCAACAAAAGAACTTGCACTAATATCTGATATTTTGGATGCAGAAAAGCTAGGACTAAATCAGATGAAATTCAACTTCAAGGATTTGGAAATATTGCCATTTGTAAAGGAATTATCAGAAAATTACGCCCCAGTGTTTGCAGAAAAACAAATTTTTCATACGGTTATTTGTCCAAAAGACAGCACAATACATGTAGATGAATCAAGGCTTGCCCAAGTAATCAAGAACTTTATCAACAACTCAATGGATTTCATTCCAAAACAAGGCGGAAAAATATCATTAGAAATAAAACAAGAAGGAAACTTTGCAGTCTTTTCCGTAATAGATAACGGTGTTGGAATTCCAAAGGAAAAGCAGCAAAACCTGTTCAAAAAATTCTACCAAATAGACACATCACCAACAAGAAAGCATGGTGGAAGTGGCCTAGGACTGGCAATATGCAAAGGAATCATAGAGTCCTTTGGTGGCACAATAGGTGTTCAAAGCGAGCCTGGAATAGGCTCTACATTTTATTTCAAGATACCGTTAAAATCACATGCAGTGGTTGCGACCTAGGAAATTTTCGCTAGGATTTTTTTGACGTCGGTGTCTGTGATCTGTTTTTTTGCAGAATCAAAGAAAAACGTAAGTTTTTGCATCTCGTGGGATTTGGAATAGATTTTTGCCTGCAATGCCATCTCTAGCTTGTCCACATTGTGTAGCAGTTTTGCCTCTTTTGAGGAATTTTTCTGGTACTGCAACCACAAAGACCAATATTGCTTTTTGGTTCTTGCGTCAAGTGATGACAATATTTTTTTCATTGCAGAATCCTCTAGTCGTCTTTTTTTGGATTTTGGTGCATCTTCTGGAGTGAGATCGCCGACCAGTGATTCTGCCAAGTCATGCAGTATTGCCATTTTGAGGATTTTGCCAGTGTTCAGGCCTTTGGCGTCAGATAGTATCATTGCAATTGCCGCAACTGAATATGCATGGTCTGCCACAGACTCAGGATTGATAATTCCAACCTTTTTTTTCCAACCCGTTCTTGGAACGGTCTTTAGTTTTAAAATAAAGTCAAAGATGGATTCAGTATTTCCTGGTGTCGCCTTCAAGCAGGCCTGATCCATGATGAACCCTGTCTATATGCTTTGAGAGTTCGTCTTTTGTACCAAATTCTGACTGGCAGTATGGGCATGAAACTTTGCTCATAATACTGTGACATCATTTGCATCTAATAAATCAACACCGATAATCAAAAGATAATAGTTCCAACACAATGATCACAGTATTGAAAATATACACAAAGACAGGCGATGATGGAACGACGGGACTACAGGGAGGAAGACGCGTCTCAAAATCAGACCTTCGAATTCAGGCATATGGAGCAGTAGATGAGATAAATTCCGTTCTTGGAATAATTCTTACACACAAGTTAGACTCTGACATAAAATCATTATTGACTCAAATCCAAAACGAGCTCTTTGTAGCAGGCTCGGATCTTTCTAATCCGGATTTGATCAACCAAAGAAATCGCGTAACTGAATCCATGATTGCAAACCTAGAAGCACATATTGACAAGCTCGAATCAGAGCTTGCACCTCTTACTAACTTTATTTTGCCTGGAGGAAATGTGGTCGCGGCATTTTTGCATCTTGGGCGCACCACAACACGATATGCAGAAACCATTCTTGTGGAATTAGCCAGAAAAGAACGGATAAACCAATCATGTCAAAAATATCTAAACCGATTATCAGATCTTTTGTTTGTGATGGCACGCATTGTAAACAAGAGAAGCAACACTCCAGATGTGATCTGGAAACCATAAACACCAAAAGACACTTTAATTCCTAAATTTGGATGCAAAATACCGCCAAGGTAGCTCAGCCTGGGAGAGCACTCCGCTGAAGACGGAGCCGTCGTGGATTCAAGTCCCACCCTTGGCACATTGTTTTTTGTTTAATACCACGACTGACATTGTTATTTGCCATAGTAAGAGCCAAGATCGAGACCAAGGCAAGGTAGCAATGAAAGATATCTGCAAGTAATATTATAGCGGCCTAAATGTATTTAGTATCTTTTTGATCTCCGATTGCGTCGACAAATCAGACGAATATCCATGAATCTTGAATAATTTTTGCTCGTCGTTCACATAGTGATAGTCCTTTCTTAGCGTCATTATGGAGCCGTCTGATTTTTTGAGTTTGTGTTCTATTGCAGTTGTAAACCCGTAATCAGTATTTATTGTAGTCATGCTTTTTCCATGGCTAAACCCACCTTTGATGTACTCAGATGACTTGATGTAGTTGTGAAATTCGTCTCTAGTAGAGAATTTTGTTGACAGCAGAGCATCAGCTACTAGGATATAGTTTCCTTCAATTTCTGAATTTGCATATGCATATTGGATACCAGGCTTTGCAATCCAGTTGTCTGGCAATATTATAGAAAATGGTTTTTGATCTGCATATGCTTGATCGTACCACATTCCAACAAAAACAAGCGATGCGACTATTGATGTGATTAGAATTATCAAAACCAGATATAGTTACACAGATCTTGGCTTTAAAGTTCATCATTACATGTAATTGACAAGCTCATCCTCAAATACCAAATTCAAAAACGATGGAATTCGAAAAAGTAAGTAATGTTTTAATACGTGGCGATGACCTCTTCAGAAAGTTAACTTGACAAAAAAAGCAGCTAAAAAACCAGCAAAAGAAGAAAAGAAAAAGGCAAAGACATCTCCAAAAAAAGAAAAGCCAGCCAAAAAGACAAAGTCAAAGAAAACATCCAGTTTTGCAGACGACGGCCTAGTCATAATTGATGAGAAATTCGAAGAAGACAAGGAAGCTGAACTTGAAGCACGCAAAGCATACCTCGAAGAAGCACGATCCCAAGAAGTCGAAGACTAAAACTTTATTCGCAATCATACTGTAGTACAACAATGCGAGCAGTTTGTCTTATTACAATCAAGCCCGGCAAAACAGACAAGGTAATGGAGTCATTGCGCAAAAAGCGCAAATTACTCAAAGAAATACTCCCAGTCACAGGCAGGGCAGACATTTGTGTCCTGCTTCAGGGAACAATGGACGAAATCAACAACATGGTAATTGACTTTAAGAAAATCAAGGAGATCATGACAACAGAAACCCTAATCGAAGTGGAGGTAAACATGGGATGGTAAAGGCAGTCATATTGGTCAAGTCGCCAAAAAAACTAATTGCCGCAAAGCTAGGCAAGCTCCAATACATATACAACTCTTTTCCAGTTTCAGGCCAGTTTGATGCAGTGGCATTTGTCAAAGTCGATGATCTGGCGCAGATTCGCGAAATCACCACAAAAATCCAGATGATTCCAGGTGTTGAGCGAACCGAAACCATGATGGAAATACAATAAAGCATAAAACACTGTACTACATAATCACCCTGTGAACATAAAGCGCGTAGGAAACGTAATTTTGGCAGTCAAGGATTTAGACAAATCAACTGCGTTTTACCACGAGTTGCTTGGATTGCCAATAAAAAACCAAAGACGTACTTGGGTGGACTTGGGACAAACCGGCGCACTACTAAGTTTGCATCCGGCGGCAATCACATCGGACCATTCTTCAAATAGCCTGGAAGGTGGAATGGTGGTTGGATTTTTGGTAGGCGACCTCAAATCAGCACTAGATGAGCTAAAATCACGAGGAGTTCGAGTTCACCGAGATATTATGGATAGGGACGCAGGCAAAAACGCAATTGTTTTGGATCCAGACGGATACATGATATCTCTCTTTGAGCCAAAGTTCGCAGACTCGGACAAACAGTCAAAAGGCTATCACGGATTCGCCCCTGCCTAGACAATACTCTTTACTTTTCTTGTTATCTCTCCTATTGATTTTGCACTTGGGTTGACAGACACATAATACACGACTTTGCCTTGCGGAACACAGATCACAATTGCATGTTTGTGACGAATCACCGCAGAATCCAGATTCCCAAATGCCTTTGCCTGCGAGTTTCTCAGTGTTATTAGATTTGATATAATGAAAAACTCGTTTTTTGCAGCTTCTGGGTTGAGCAGTGGTCGAAGGCCTGGCTGTATTATTCCAGTTAACGTCCTGCCAAATTCGTTGATCACGCCAGCATATCGAATCGATTTAGAAGAGTCAATAATTCTCTGACAGTTTTTCCTGTATGATACAATGGATTCTTTCCATTTTTGCTCCGGAGTCTTACTCATCATACAATAATGACAGTTACAATGTTAAAAAGAGTTTGTCTATGTTTTTTTGTTCTTAAACGACTCGAGTCTCTTTTTGAGTTCGGCGTTTTCTAGCCGCAGCTTTTCAAGCTCGTTCTTTGAAGAATGGTCCATGGCCATTTTGTGAGTCATTGGATGACCTGGTGCAAACATTGACGCACTCATATCAAGCAAGCCTGACGCGTATTTTAGATACATTCGGTTAAACTCGTTAATTTTGCCAGTAAATGTGGAATTTTCCGCAATCATTTTCTCCTTGAGTCTCGTTGGATTAGTTGGCCCTGCAAGTCCTGGGGGATAACGGAGCTGCGCAAATGGGCTGAGGCTAAATCCAAATGGATAGCCGTGCATTTCCATAAAGGCTCGAATCTCTGCTGCATCCATGGTTTTTTGTATTCTGAAACGGTATTTTTGCTTTGGCATTACGCACGGGATATACAGGCATGGTCAAGTGGTAGTCGTTTTTTATCAAATTGAGCTGATCGCAGATCCTTATAGCGATCAGAGATCGCAGGCCAAACATGAAGTTAAAGCACTGCATCAAGTGCAAAAAAAACATCAGCATGGGCGAGCTACACAAAATTGTAATGTATATAGTTCAGGAAAGATTCACAGACCATCACTATGAGCACATCGAGTGCCCAGACAAGTTTACGGTCTAGTCGGCGTGTATCCAAACAGGATACAAATTACCATCATCTCGGTGATACTTCCATTCGTTGTTCTTCCAGACTGCCTTTTCAAATCCAGACTGGATCGAGGGATGAACCCTAGCATACACATCATCACCAATTAGTATTTGATTTGGCTTTGCCATTGATTGTATCTTGGATGCTATGTTCATGACAGGCCCCAAAATGTCAACGTGGGATTTCTTTGCATCAGAGCCGTATCTGACAATCATGTTTTCACCGTAATCAATTCCTATTTTGATTGCCAAATCAGGATAGTCGTATTGATTTAGTATTGGATTGATCCCTTTTTGGATTACGGATAACATTGACTTTGCACACATGACTGCATTGTCTGCCGGTTGGAGTTGGTTTTCCTCTGCAGGAAAATATCCAATTACAGCATCGCCTACGAATTTTAGGACAAAACCGCCATGATGACGAATCGTTTGTGCCATTTCCTGCGCAAAGCACGTAATAATGATTGCAACTTTGTCTTCAGGCAAGTCGAGTGTGATTTGCGTAGAGCCCACCAAATCCACATACATTACAACCATTTTCATTCTGGAAAAGACATGTTTTCTTAGGAATGCATCAGATTCGTCTTCCTGTGGAGAATACTCGTATCCACTTTTCAGAGCACGCCAGACTCGGTTCTGGGTTTCCTTGATGAGGGTCTCAGAATCCACAACACGTTCTGAAGATTTCGATAGCATCATGTCAATTACGCTAAAGTCTTTTTTGGCCTTTTTTGGTACCGGCTTGTCAGTTGGAGGTTTTTTTTCTGCGCTGCTCATGATACATACCTCTATTCTAGCGGAAAGCTGACTGAACAAACTGGGCATTTTGCCCGCCTTCCCTTATAAGCATCATCATAATACTGGACTACCTCTACATTACAATTTGTGCATAGAATCCTACTTAGCGCCAACTTCAAGAAAAATTAGGGCGATTTTGTATTTAAGAGATTGGTACAAATTAGTGTAACAGAACATTAGGATTTTTAGGCTCAATCCATCCCCTGTTTTTGTGCGCCTAGGTAACAAGAGCGGTGACGAGTTTTTTGGGGTTTTGGCTCAAAAATCAGAAAAAATAAGCCAGTTATACCAAAAAAGTATTGAAGGACTAGTCAAACCCACACCAATCAAGGTCATGCTTGGTGACACCACAGTAACTGACCAGAACACATTCGATCCTGATGCAGTAAGCAAATTCTACAACAATATACTAAACAAATTACCTAATTGGAAAACACAAGGAATTGCCACAACTTCGGATGAAGACCTCAGACGAGTCTTTGTAAAGATGGAACGCCAAATCAAAAACTATACCATACTATGGCATATGACACTACAATATCACGCCCTGCTATACTATAAACCAGACAACAAAGTCCAGACCATCCAAAAAGAGCTTGCAGAAATAATGGACAATACCATAAACAAGGAAAAAGAGCTTGCTGAGATTACTGATTCCATGATACGCGAAAGACTAGAAAAGATGGGCTACAAGGATCTAGATGAACAAAGACTCTTTGAGATATTATTTGAGAACGATACACTACGAGACGAGATAGCTGCTGAGACTGGTAAAAAAACAGATTATGACTTTAAAGCAAAAGACCAAAGAAAAAAAGAACTCTTCAAGGAGCTAGATAATTTGTTATTAGAAGCATACACTACAACATCTGTCCTAATTGATGAAAACAGACTAGTCACAGGCGAAGAAGGATGCGTGTGTACTCTAGACTTGGATTTTGTAAAAAACAAAAAGAAAGAGTCAATTTTTGATCCAAAGAGAATCACTGTAGAGACAAAACAGGAAATCATTCAGACATTAGATGATATTGTAGAAGCATTGCAAAATTAAAAAATCTTATATCATCAACAATACATGCAATAACAAATAGCCAAAGGAACAATGAACTAGAACATAGTTCAAGGGGAGAACGTTCCTTTGACTAACTATGTACGATCATCGTCAGCATATTTAAGATCTATGTGTGTTTTTGTGCGTAAACCGCTAGTATAGCCCTCAGATGATTTTTTGCATTTGGTCAAGAACTTGTACGCGAAATTAAATATACCAAGGAACAGTCGAGCTATTCTATTGAACCCAAGATATGAAGACATTGTAAAAATTAGAAATTCCTACAACAACATTATTCGTAAAACGCCGCTGTATTATTCAGAGATATTTAGTAAAATGTCAGGCTCCAAGGTTTATCTCAAAGCAGAATTTTCACAAAAGACAGGCTCCTTTAAGCTAAGGGGAGCATATGCAAAAATAAGATCATTGAGGCCGGACGAAAAAAAACACGGAGTCATTGCGGCATCGGCAGGAAACCATGCACAAGGCGTAGCATATGCATCCAAGCTTGAAAAAATCCCATGCACCATAGTGATGCCAGTTACCGCATCTCCTGCAAAGGTTGCAGCCACACGTGGATATGGTGCCAAGGTAATCCTAGACGGAATCAACTATGACGAATCATGGGTAAAGGCACAACAGATATCAAAAAAGACAGGTGCAAAAATAATTCATGCATTTGATGATCCGCAAATCATAGCGGCAAATGGAGCAATTGGACTGGAAATACTAGAGGACTTGACAGACGTAGAAGAGATCTATGTTCCAATTGGAGGGGGAGGCCTAGCTGCCGGAATCCTAGTTGCAGTAAAGACCAAAAAACCAAACATCAAGATAATTGGCGTTGAATCAAAGGCATTTCCTGCAATGAGAAATTCTGTCAAGGCGGACAGATTACAGGCAGTAAAGGGCGGAAGAACCATAGCAGACGGCATTGCAGTAAAAATGCCTGGCAAGAACACCTTTAGGATCATCAACGAATTAATTGACGATATTGTAACAGTGGATGACGCCCAGATAGTAAAGACAATGTTTCTTTTAATGGAACGTGCAAAAACAGTAGTCGAGCCAGCAGGTGCAGTTGCACTTGCATATCTACTGTATGCCAAGCCATCACCCAACAAAAAAGTTGTACCAATCATGGGTGGAGGAAACGTAGACATGTATCTTTTAGGGCAAATCGTATCAAAGGGTCTTGCAGCCATGAGCAGACTAGTCAAAATATTCATCTTGCTCAAGGACAAGCCAGGCGCGCTAAAAGAAGTAGTAGATGAGATTGCTTCACTGTCTGTTAACATAGTAGAGGTAACCCATGACAGGCTAAGCTCAGAAATCGATGCAGGAACTGCAGGTGTAACGCTAAGTCTTGAAACCGAAGGAAGAGAGCATGCGCAAAAGCTGATTGCCCACCTAAAATCAAAGAACATTCAGTTCAAGTTGCTTACTTGAATTTTTTTGCAACAAACTTTGCAAGGCCTGATTTTTTTAGCTCATCAGATTCTGTCAAAACAGAATGGTGTTGTTTTTCTTTGAATTTTTTGAGTTTTGGTCGCAGTTCTGAGAATTCCGTTGCCAAAATCTTGATTGCATAAAGGCCAGCATTTGCAGCCTTGTTGACTCCAACTGTAGCGACGGGTGAGCCGTTTGGCATCTCTACTATTGAAAGCAACGAATCCATCCCCCCAAATGCCGAGAATTTAAATTCGGATTTTTTTTCAGACTTGTCATTATACACCATTATTGGTACACCGATTACCGGAATTATGGTATATGATGCAATCATTCCAGGCAGATGAGCAGAGCCTCCAGCACCAGCAATTATTACTCGAAATTGGTTTTTTTCGGCATATTTTGCATATTCTTCCAGTCTTGTCGGCGTACGGTGTGCAGATACAATTTGATCCTCATGCAACACTCCAAAATCATCCAGAATTTTTGCTGCATTATGCATTATTTTGCTATCTGAGCTAGAACCCATAATGATTCCAACGAGTGGCTTTTTTTGCAACAACAAATCTCAAAGTACCTATGATACTTTTAACAATATCTGATTTGACGTAACTATTTTTAGTACAAGTCCAAACCCAACAATTGATGAAGGTCTTGGGCCTAATTGGTGGAGGACAGCTTGGAATGATGATAACAGAGGCGGCAAAAAAGATGCCAGAGCACATATCCGAGGTAATTGTACTTGATCCAACACCAAATTGCCCAGCCGCAAAGGTAGGAGCAAAGCAAATTGTGGCTGATTTTAAGGATGAAAGGGCAATTTTAGAGCTTGCAGGAAAATCGGACATTGTAACATATGAGATAGAGTCAGGCAATAGCGAGGTACTCAAAAAAGCAGAATCAAAGACTACGATAAACCCATCACCAGAAACATTGAGAATAATTCAGGACAAGTTTTTGCAAAAATCATTTCTTGCCCAGAACAACATCCCAGTAACAGATTTTGTAGATATAAAATCACTAGACGATCTAAAAGAGAAAATAAAGCAGTTCGGCTATCCAGCACTACTCAAAGCAAGAAGAGACGCATACGACGGTAGAGGAAACTACAAAATAAGATCACATGAGGATTTGGAACCAGCATACAACACATTTCCAGGAAAATCACTAATGCTTGAAAAATTTGTGGATTTTAAAATGGAGGTATCTGTCATTGCTGCAAGAAACACCAAAGGACAGATAGCTACCTATCCAGTGGTTGAAAACATTCATGAAAACAACATACTGCGAATCACGATTGCACCTGCACGTGTATCAGATCATGTAGCAAGACAGGCAGAAAAAATCGCATATGATACCATGGATGTGTTGCACGGCGCAGGAGTTTTTGGAATTGAGATGTTTGTCACAAAAGACGACCAAGTAATCATAAACGAGATTGCGCCACGGGTACACAATTCAGGCCACCACACGCTACAATCAAGTGAGACATCCCAGTTTGAGCAGCACCTAAGAGCAATACTTGGCCTAGATCTTGGAAGTACTGCACTAGTTCACCCAACAATAATGTACAACATTTTAGGAACTGACGAGTTTTCTGGAAGATACAAAATTTCGGATTTTGGTGCAGAAAATCTATACCTGAAAATGTACGGAAAGGAAGAATCCAAGCCACAACGAAAGCTTGGTCATTTTAATCTGGTGGATTCCACAAATACACTTGGTGTAGAAGGATTGCTAAAATCGCTTGAACCAATAAAGGAACACATCAAATTCATCCGAACATAAAGTATGATGTGTGAAGTTTGACCAGTCTCTCTAAGACATTCGGCTCAAACTAATATACCAGATTCACATTAGAGACCTATCGAATGCAGCCACGTGATGAACTCATTACAATGTTAAAGCATTTTGACTTGGATGACATAGATGCACGTCTATACGTAGGATTATTGCAAATCGGGCCACTATCCGTTGGCAACTTGGCCGCAAAGCTAGACATCGAACGAGGCAAGGCTTATCGCTCACTGGAAAAATTGCGCAGTCTGGGATTGATAACTACAACCATGACAAACCCAATCGTCTGCAAGCCAGTAGAACCACAAGAAGGACTAACAAACATCATACAACGAAAAGAAAATGAATTCATCACAATGCAAAAGCTAGCAGACAAGATATCATGGGATCTCAAAGACATAACCAGAAAGCAGCAACCAGTCGAGTCTGCAAGGGTTTCCATAGTTCAGGGAAGACACAATATTTACTCTAGAATTGGAAAATTATTCTCAGATTCGCAATCGGTAATTTACATGGTGACTACGGGAAAAGACCTAGTTCGAATGTATCACACTTCGATTCCAGAGAAGATCAAGATCTGCAAAGCCAACGGGGGTCAAGTACGCATAGTAACAGACACGGACGATCCTAGTGTAACGTCAATAATTGCCAAGCTTGGCGCATCCGAAATCAGAATAGGCAAGATTCCATCAAAATCAAGAATGATAGTAGAGGAAGGAAAGCATCTCATAATGTCTGGCGGAATTAACGAATCAATGGACATGAATGATGATGGGGATTCTGTACTGGACAGTAATTCTATTGAAATGGTAGAAAACATGTATAGTTTATGCGAGCACCTCTGGAAAAAATCCAAGGGATTAGAACCACTTAAAAAAGTAGCAAAATAATTTTACAAAATTCAATGTTTAGACAAAAAACGCAAGCTCGCCATTAAATAAATTCAAAAACGATCAAATTGTAAAGAACATGTTGGAACTAGTCTCATTTGAAGAATTACGAGTCATACTCGCCCTAGTCATGCTTGGAATAGCATGCGCATCAGACATTAAAAAGCGCGAAATCAGTGACATGGTCTGGATTGTCTTTGGCATAATTGCTGCAATTCTGATCCCATTTAGTACCAATATCACAGATGAACTATACAAAATAGGACTAGCCATGATTGTAGCACCAATTGCCATCATAATCTGGAGATTTGGCCTGTTTGGAGGCGCAGACGCCTTTGCACTAATAGTGCTAGCTGGACTGGCACCAAGCATATCATTGACTCAAGGAGCCACAACCCCATTTACTACTCTGACAAATGCAGTTTTGCTTTCTATAATACCAATGCTAGTTAATGTGAGCAGAAATACCATGTTACTGATATCAAAACATGACATTTTTGAAGGATTCAACGAGACAAAAAAGAAGAAAATACTTGCAATGTTTGTCGGTTATAGAGCTGCAAATCCAAAATTCGGTTTTTCGATTGAGCAAAAACAAGGAAAATACAAAAAACTCAACCTCTCACTGCAGCACGCAGAATATGCAGAATTTTGCACAAAGCAGGACACCTGGATAACCCCAGGCATACCATACATGATATTCATCGCTGCAGGCTTTGTGATACAGCTAGTTTATGGCGACATTATATTTAGTGCATTTAGTATTTTTGCAAATTTCTAATATGCGAATTTGTTTGTTTGATTATAACAAACACAAGATAATACCGATTACAGCAAAAAGAAGATAATTGGCGCAAGCAAGCGATTATGAAAAAATTGGAGGGTTAGCAGGAAAGGCACTAGACGATCTAGGAAATGCGCGACATGAATTAGAAGAGCGTGAATTGCAAATCAAAGATCTTGCCATGCAATCCAGCGCACGATTCACGGAGTTGATACGCGTGAACTCGGAGTTGAAAGAAAAAATTGACTTTTTACAGGATTTAGCAACAAATCTTAGCATAAAAAACGAAGAGCTGGAAAAGAAAAACAAGGACTTGGAGATCCAAAAAGCAGAGAACACCAAGCTAGAATCAGATCTAAGAAAAAATCTGGAAAAAGTAGTCCTAAAGGAAAAGGAGATGGAATTACAACGGGATCATCTAGAACGTCAGGTAAATGAAAAAACAGACGAACTTATCAAATCACAAAAACTCGCCATAATTGGAGAGCTTGCATCCAGGATGGCGCATGATCTTAGAAATCCATTATCTACGATCAAAAACGTAGTAGAGTTGATGGAAAACAAGCAAAAGCTAAGAATTGAAGAAAAAATCATCTATTACGGTAAATTGTATCGCGCAATAGACAGAATCTCGCATCAAGTAGACGACGTACTAGAATATGGCAAAACAAGCCAGTTACAGCTCCAGTCTGCAAACATTACTAGTATCATAAGACAGATTGTCGAGGACAATAATTTTGCAAAAGATGTCAAAGTCAATATTGATAATGTCGACATTAGACTAAATGTTGACATTAGAAAAATTGAGGCAGTAATTACAAATCTACTCATAAATGCAGCTCAGGCAATAGACAACAAAGGAACAATCAATGTTAGATTATTAGATAATGGTTCTAATGCAATATTTGCAATAGAAGACTCAGGTCCAGGAATTGCACCTCAAAACATTGCCAAGGTATTTGACCCGTTATTTACCACAAAGCAGACAGGAACCGGACTAGGGCTCTCAATCTGCAAGAAAATAATCGAACAGCATGGCGGAAACATTAGCGTAAAGAATAATCCGACTACATTCATTGTCAGGTTACCAAAGAACCTAAAAGATTAGACGTGATTTTTTAGGCAGAAATTGCAGGTTCCACTGGTATTTACCATTACTGCAAATCTGTCCTTGGTAAATGTCACATGAAATGATCTGAGTTTACTTTTGTACAAAAAGTTCTTTTTGCCGTTTTCTGCAATCTGTCCAGATATGCGAATCAGGTTCTCCTCCAACAGGGCATGTAGTTTGCGATATACCGTAGTCAGTGGGATCTTTGTTTCCTCAGTTATTTGCAATGCCGATTTTGGTGACTGTATCATTGCAGATAGGATTATTCTGGTGTAATTGTCTGAGAACATTTCTAGTGCTTTTTGCTTTTTTTCGTCTTGTTCTATTACTATCTCACGCAAAACATCGGCTGACATGATATCGTATTTACGCTAAAACCATTTTTAAACATATGACCAAATTCTGGCACCATGCGTAACTAACATACGCATCAGCATAATTTATTAGGTAAACAATCACGTGGCAAAGCAATGGCTCTAAAAATCTCCCTGATCATCACCGCAATTTCAATAGCACTGCTAGCAATTTACGGAGCAGACGCAACAGCAAGTCAGGGAACAGATCAAGGATTTTTGCCATTTGATCACAAAACACGTGGAATGGGTCTTGGTGGACCTGCAATGATATTGCCAATAATTGCATTTTTTATTTCACGTAAGGAATCATCCAAGCCACTAGGAATAATGATAATCATTACTGGAATAATGATAATCGTTGGTGGCGCCGTATTTTTGTCAATGTCCCCATCAGATCAACCAAGAAATGCAGTGGTTGAAGCAGGATCATTGTTTGGTGTAGGAGCATTCCAAATTGCGCTGGGTGCAATCAAAATTAGAAAATGACAGTCTGCGCAAAATGCAGCAAGGAATCAGCTAAAACTTATGATTGTACACATACAAACGACGAGCAGTATTGCGTAGAATGTTATACTGAATTACATTATTACCTAACAGAGAAGAATTGAGTGAGATTTCAGCCCTAATACAATGGATAAGCTCACTAGTATCAGAACATCTCTATGTTGGAGTTTTTGCAGCCGCCATAATGGAGACAGTTTTCCCCCCAATTCCAACTGCCGCAATTTTTCCATTTGCAGGTTATTTTGCCTCACAGAACGGAATGAGTGTGCTTGAAGTGTTGGGATTAGGACTCGCGGGAGGAGCTGGAGCCACAATAGGCTCTACTGTCATCTATTTGATATGCATCAAGCTTGGACGAGTAGCCATGTTACGATATCTTCGATATGTAAGAATCTCTGAGCAAAAACTGGCAAAAATAGAAGCATGGTTTGAAAAACATGGTGAAAAGGCAGTATTTTTTGGAAGAATGGTGCCAGTATTGCGAGAAATGATTTCAATTCCGGCAGGCCTATTCAAGATGAAGCCAATCAAGTTCATATTGTATACTTTTTGTGGTTCCTGTGTATGGAGTATTGCTCTGACATTTGTCGGATATTTTTTCGGCCAAGTCACATTGGGAATAATTTGATTTTATACATAGATTTTAAAGCCCAAAACACATCACAAAATCGTTGCAAGCGATAATACTGGCAGGAGGTCTTGGGAGCAGACTGAGGCCAATTACAGATTATGTGCCAAAATCCCTCATTCCAATTAACAACATACCGTTAATTGAATGGCAGATAAAACAATTAAAAAAATTCAAAGTAAACAGTTTCATCATTTGTACCGGCTATAAAGCAGACCAAATTGAAAACTACCTAGAACAAAAAGAAAATTTTGACTCTAAAATACAATATTCCATAGAGGAACCCCCGTTGGGTACTGGTGGCGCAATAAAAAAAGCTGTAAAGATGATCAAAGAAAAATCCTTTCTTGTAGTAAATGGGGACATTATAACAAATATTGATGTCAGAAAACTATACCCACATCAAAACTCTATTGCACTAGTAGAGCTTCGAACCAAATTTGGCACAGTTGATCTAGATGACTATAAGATAACAAAATTCAAAGAGAAAAAACCAATCCAAAATGTCTGGATGAACGCCGGAATTTATCATCTAAACAAAAAGATAGTCTTGGATTTGCCCACCAAAGGTGCAATTGAAGAGACTACATTTCGCAGATTTGCAGATAAAGGAACCCTAGTAGGAGTCAAATTCAAAAACGCTTTTTGGCATTCCATAGACTCTCACAAGGACCTAGACGAATGCTCAAAGGCATTAAAGGGCAAAAAGCCATAGGAAAAAACCGATGAAGATATCATACAGTCTTGGCTCGCTTTTGTCAATTGAGGATCTCATAAGATGTGCAGAAAAGACAGCCAAGTCAAATCCAGATACAGTCTGGATTCCAGAAACATGGGGAATGGAAAATTTTGCAATGTTGGCTGCTGTTTCGTCTAAGACCAAGTCCAAGATAGGTTCATCAATTATCAACATTTACTCACGTAGTCCGGCACTAATTGCAATGGGTGCTGCAACCATAGACACAATATCGAATCAAAGACTAGTATTGGGCCTTGGAACAAGCAGTGTTCCAATTATTCAAGGGTTACACGGATACAGATTTGAAAGACCATTACAACGAATGAAAGAAACGGTAGAGATAATCCGCCTTGTTTTGTCTGGAAAAAAAATCACTTATTCAGGTGAGATATTCTCGCTGCGAGGATTTACTTTACTAATCAAGCCCCCAAGACAACACATTCCAATCTACATTGCAGCAATAAACCAAAAAATGACAGAACTCACATGGAAAATAGGCGATGGAGTAATTTTCTATTTGAGGCCGATATCAGAGATGAAGCAGACCATAGCTAAAATGCAGCAAAAGCGAACAATCGATGTCGCATGCCAGCTTATCACCAGCGTATCAGAAGACGGAGATCAAGCAAAAGAGCGAGTAAGAAAGACATTGGCATTTTACATCTCTGTTGGTGAGATATATAGAAAATTCCTAGCAACAAACGGATTTCAAAAGGAAACTGACAATATCTATGAAGAATATCAAAAATCAGGACTAAAATCAAACCACGAATTAATCCCAGAATCCATGCTAAACGCACTCACAATATCAGGCTCACCCCAAGAATGCAAAAAACAACTCAAGCGAATATCTGACGCAGGAATCACACATCCAATCATACAATTCAATCCAAGTGGAGAGGTAGCAAAATCCTTTGATCTGTTCACAAAAACATTTAGTGATGTGTAATGAGAGTAGCAATAGCTGGATATTCTACTACAAAATTCACACTTGATCAACCACCAATAGAAGACCTCCTAGTCTCTGCCACACGTCAGTTATTCCAAGACACCGAAAATCTATCACAAAAAGACATTGATGGGGTGCTAGTTTCTACAAACAACAACAAAAAATACCTTGCACCAATTTTGTCAGAGATGACCGGAATTGCGCCCAAGATTTCGCAAAGCATTGAAAACATGTGTAATTCAGGGACAAATTCGATCGTTTCAGGATATTCCTATATCGCATCAGGCATTGTAGACGTAGTACTTGTTGTCGGTGCAGAGCAAGCAGAAAATTCAGGCCTAGTATTAGACTGGGATGTATCACGAGGCGAATTTACACATCCAATATTTTGGGGCACAATGTTTACCAAGGCACACAAAAGAAATTTTGGGACAACAGAAGAAGAGCTAGCATGTGTCTCTGCGCTAAACCACAGAAACGCCCAAGACAACCCTAATGCACATAATCCAAAAAAATACACAATCCAAGAAATAATAGAATCCAAACAACTAACAGATGATCTGAGACTGCTTGATTGTTCTCGTTCGTGTAGTGGTAGTTCTGCAGTTTTGTTGGCATCAGAGAGACTGGCAAAAAAATACACAGACTCGCCAGTATTCATATCTGGCATAGGCCAAAAAACCACGTCTGCTAGTTTTACAAAAAACGACCTAACAAGATTAGAATCCACAGTAGATGCATCCAGACAAGCATATTCTATGGCAAACACCAATGTAGATCAGATAGATGTGGCAGAAATTCATGATGCATTTTCTGTTTGCGAGTTGATGATTTTAGAAGATTTGGGGTTTGCACAAAAAGGTAAGGCATCAAAAATGATTACAGAATTATACCAAACAAACAGTAGAAAAATCAACCCCAGGGGAGGACTAATTGGTGCAGGTCATCCACTTGGTGCAACCGGGGTAGCCCAAATTGCAGAGATAACAGCTCAGCTTCAAGATAAAGCCGAAAAAAGACAGGTAGAAAAAGCAAGGATTGGACTTGTGCAGAACATGTCGGCAGCTGCAACATCTTCAACTGTTTTGGTGTTAACAAATTGAGTTTCGAGTCCGAGCTAAAACAAGGCAGGTTCATAGTTGGTGAATGTACAAAATGTCACAAAACAAGATGGCCACCAGGCCAATACTGCAACAATTGCTTTGGCGAGTTAAAAACAAGGCCAATAAAAGAACCAGGGATATTACTGGAGTGGTCTGCCAAAGACAATAACACTTTTGGTATTGTCGAATTTGAAAAATCAGTCCGAGTGATTGGCGTGATTTCTGGGAAAGAACACAAGATTGGAGAAACAGTTAGAGTCATTAGTTGTGGTTTTGATGGCACACCAAAATTCACATTTGCTTCAACCTAGTCATTATTCCAAGACTAAATGCTTGATAATACAATAACCTACTATCTAAATCAGACAAACCAGGTACTAGATCAATGTCAAATTTAGTAAAGCTGCAAAAACCCACCATTAAAAAAACAAGAAAGGATAATGTCAGAATAGCAAGAACTCGAAGACAGCGAGGATATCACTGGGAAGACACGCTAGTCAAGCGATTCAATTCTTTGGACGGCTGGAAGGGATTTAGACTAGGCTCGCCAAGTGTAGGCTTGCCAGACATTTTGGCAGTTAGTACAAAAAACAGCACCATATTTACAATAGAGGCAAAATCAGGCACCACAAATTCGCTTGTTGTGCCATATGATCAGATAATCCGGTGCCTAAAATGGGTAGACAATTTTGAGATATACCAAACTCGAGAAGTGATTTTTGCATTTAAATTTCTATCAAAAAAGAGAATCGGCCTTGGAGAATATGAAAAAAGAGAGCTGCGAGAGTACTACAAGGTCTGGGACAAGTCAAAGCAAATATCAGATTTTGCATGCAATTATGACGGCACCACACATTCCATTATAGATGCAAAGCGTCAAAGATTGGATTTGAAGGATTACGCCATGCCATTTACAAGCAAAAATACCAAGAATGCACAAAACCTAGTGGAAAAAGAACAAATCTAGAACAACTCTTTAATTATCGAATCACGTCAATACTAGTATGAGTTTTGAAGAATTTGTAGATGAGCGTATGCTTGTTAGCCATAATGTCTTTGGTGATAAAGAAATGAAGATAAAAATTCTAGAGGTATCAGATGAACATCCGCCAGTCCAATGGAAGTTTGGCAATAGAGTCAAGGTAAACAAGATTCTAATCACAATCAAGCACCTAAACACACAACAAGTAGAAGAAGGCGAGTTTGATATTGGGACAATAGAAAAAGAACTAGCAGCGCGCAGCCACTACACCTCAACTAATCGCTGGGTGTCTGTAAACGATATCAAAAACGGTTACGTGGTAAACTCCAAGCACGTAAATCTGATTTCAGATGCGGTGGCTCTGGAATACATTGTATTCTGAGAGCAGATACCAAAAACTATAAGAAAGTACTCGAAAATCATCAAATCATGTCATCAAAAGAGATTTCAATCTCAGGCACGGATTACACAATTACATTAACGGATCAGCTAGTCAATCAGGTAAACAACCTAAAGTCGCTATACAGTGCTGCCTATGAAGACCCGGAAAGTTTTGAGCAAGTAAGCTCAGAAATATCCAATGCAATCAACGAAATTGCAGCTCAGGCAGAGCCTCCAGTATCTGATGATGATTTGGATGGATTCATCCAAGAAATAATTCGCGTAGTAGACAAAAAGGCAGAAGAAATCAAAGAAGAACTAGAGGGCAAGCCAAGTGCCAAACCAAAAAAAGAAACCAAACCGGCAAAGGTACCAAAATCAAAAAAATAATATCATTTTAGCAACAAATCAGCAAAAAATACGCAGTTTTAGTTATATTCTACTTTGGATTAACTATTCTAATGAAAGCGCATTGCGAATGCGGAATTTGTGGACATTATGAAGAAAGTGAATGCATTGCCAAAGAATGCAAGTGCTGTATTAACTTCCATGTTCGTTCAGGCGGAAAAAAATCCAGTTAAAATAACATCAGACTAATCAGAATCATTGACAAAAATACAGAATCTTGAAGAATTCAAACAGATCAAAGGTGTAAATTTCGGCTTTATTGTGGTATCAGACGATTCGACATCAACCCTACATCAAAGCAAATGCGCCAATCTCACCGACGAAGCATTCTCAAACAAAAATCATCATTGGTTTTCAACACTAACATTGGCGGAAAAATCATTTAATGTTATAATCTGCAATGTTTGCAAGCCAGAATAGCTAGTTCCTGTGGCAACTACAGTGTTTTGCCCAATGCTTTGAGCATCCAAATATTTTGTGATCTTTGCATCCACAGATGACACATTTTTTATCAGGCATTATTCTCGTAAAATGGATTTTACGTGCCCCAATAGATTGTTTTCCCTCATGGCATCAAGAATCGAGATCCGGAGATTTTTGAGCCGCATCGGGTCCTCAGAATACAACATTGACATGGTATCTATTTCTCTGAAAAACTCATGATTTTCCAAGTACTTTCTAATTGGAGATAAAACATACAGATAATCTGCTAGTTCTTGCTTGTTTGCATCCATTTTGTTTGCTAATGCGACAAAGAGTCCATTTATCTTTGCAAGTTCTCTTCGCATTATGTCAAGATCGCCTGGCTTGTCCCTTAGATTTTCCATTAGTGTATAGGAATCATCTACTTGTTGCAAGATCCCTTTGAGATATTGCTCAAATGTCACCATTTTCTTTTTGTGCCACCACATCATTGAAAAAGCTTAGTCTAGCTTTTGATTCCAAAATATTAACAATTCAAATTTAAACTGGCATACTGATGGAAAGTCGTATTGAACAGTAATGCATACCTAAAGTGCATCGATCCTGCATGCGGTCTGGAATATCCCATTAACTCAAGAAATATCGAGTGCGAGCGAGGACATTTGCTTGATGTAAAATATAAAAACACTCCATCACCAGAACTAAAGGAATTATTCTACAACAGGCGAAATCCGCAAGGAAATATCTTCAATGAAAGCGGGGTTTGGAGATTTCGCGAACTGCTCAATTTCTGTCAGATAGAGACAGGAAATAGAGAGGAATGCTCAAAATACCTAGTCTCACTAGACGGCGCAGAAGGAAGACAGTCCAAGCCGTACCAAATGTCAAAGGTAGCAGACTTTATTGGAATAAACCATGAAGGATTATGGCTCCAACCTGAAGGATACAACCCAAGTGGCTCGTTCAAGGATAATGGCATGTCAACTGCAGTAACACATGCAAAGCTAATTGGTGCAAAAAAGATAATCTGTGCATCAACTGGTAACACTTCGGCAGCTGCTGCAATGTATGCGGCAAATGAAAACATGCAATGTGATGTTTACATTCCAGCAGGCCAAATTGCTCCAGGAAAGTTATCACAGGCATATCAGTTTGGTGCACAAATAGTTCAAGTACAGGGAAATTTTGATGATGCTCTGGCAAAATCTCTAGACGATGCAAAAAACCATGACGGATACACAGTAAATTCAGTAAACCCATTTAGAATAGAGGGACAAAAAACAATCCCATATCGCGCAATAGAGTACCTAAACTGGAACCCCCCAGACTGGATTGTCTATCCTGGAGGGGCCTTAGGGAACACATCAAGCTGCGGAAAGGCACTGATGGAGTTGTACGAGTGGGGCTGGATCAAAAAAATCCCAAGAATTGCAGTGATAAATTCTGAAGGAGCAAGTACCCTTTATGATTTGTACAACGGAGAGTTTGAAGGCAAAGAACTGCGCTGGAACAAAGGCAAACCAGACACTCAACTAATACATGACTATTACAAGCACCTAGACCAAAAGGGAATCAGGCCAAAGACAAAGGCAACTGCAATCCAGATTGGCAGGCCTGCAAACATACTCAAGGGATTGCGCGCATTAGAATTTACAAATGGAATTGTGGAAAAGGTATCCGATTCTGAGATGCTAGACGGCATGTCAATTGTCGGATTGAACGGATTTGATTGCGAGATGGCATCTGGTGCATCCCCTGCAGGAATCAAAAAGCTAGTCCAAAGAGGAATAATCAAAAAGGATGAAGTCGTAGTCGGAATCCTAACTGGACGACAAAAAGACTCTAGTCTGCCTGTGGACTATCATAACAATCCGGCAAATAGATTTGCAAATCCCCCACGAGATTAGTTCTAGACGAAGCCAGGTTTACACAATACAAGGCTATTTAGCGAAAAACTGCTCTAGGGCCTTTTTCTTTTCTCCCATGTGGAATAGTGTTTCAGTATGTGAAAAGGCCTCATCATATGGTTTTTGGAAAAGCATCGCCTGCATCAGCATATGATTTTCAGGAATCACTATTCCGGTTTGATCATCAGAATAAACCATTTTGACGGTATCTCCTATTGTTTCCATCATATTTGCATGAATGTGGATCATGTTGGTGTCTTTGAAGCTAAACTTCATGGATTCTGCTGCGTCTCGGATTTGTTTTGTTCCCTTTGCTGTCCAAAGCGTAGCGACGCCATATTCGTCTTTGAATAATTCTAAAATCTCCGATGTGTTTGGAGCCGAGTCCCTAAAGCGAACATTCATCATGTGAACATGCATCTGTCGTGTCGGGACCTTTATTGCCTGAATGAATAACGGTGTGTCTTTTCCCATGTAAGATTTGACATCGTCTTGGTGGTGCGGATTTGGAGACCATTCTATTGTGTCAGGAACTGATTTGTCGGTCTGCTCAAGGTCTGCCCATCTTCTAACCAATATTGCGTCAAATCTGAGCAATCTAGAGCCATATTTTTCACGCAAGGGTTGCAAAATTCGCCCCATTCCGGTAACGTTGCAGCTTCCCTGCATGACATGCTTTTTGCCAAATGCTTCTTCGTAATTTACACGAGAATTAAACAGTAAATCAGAGACTCGCTCATCCCCAAAAACAGATTCACCTCCCTGATAGATTGCCATTACTCCCTTTGGTTCGTAGAGTTGTTTTTTGTTGGCATAGCCCATTCCGCCAGGGGCACCATCAATCACAAGATCACATTTAGAGAGTGCCTCTTCTATGCTTCCTTTGATTTTGTAATTTTTAAAAGAATCAATGCTTTTTTGCGGAACATAAACATCAAAGCCCCTAGAAACTGCGTCATTTACCTTCTCATCTGGAGAGAATTTACCAACACCAATCACTTTGATCTCAGGATCGTCTTTGATGAACTGGGCGATTCTGTTTCCAATTGAGCCATAACCATTGACAAAAACCCGCTTCATGATTTTTTCCCATTACTGGGATTTATTTACATTTCACACAAAGTCAAGTATCAGGCAATTGTTCCAAAGGAGTATTTGGTTGCTCTCGGATTGTGTCAAATTTTGCAATAGACTCGCCCAATCCTTCCTCTATTTTCTGGGCAGTACTTTCTTTGTTAAGCATTGGGGACAGTAGAAAATATGCCAATATCAATAATGATGATAATGCGGCAACCACCGTAATAGTCCAAAGTCTATCGCCATGCATACAAAACAATTTGATTTCTTTTAGATTAATTGGCATTTGTTCAAATCACACAAAACAACTAAATGCAGCCCGAATTTTGCTAGTTTGTTGATACATGCTCCATCGTTAGGCATAGGTGCAGGAATCTCAGCCGCAGTAATAATAGGAGTCTTTTTCATACTAAATAATCCAGTCACAGATACTGGCTTTAAGACAGAAGACATTGAAGATGTAGAAAATATTCAACCACAGGTACCGCAACAAATCCAAATGTCAATTTTTTCATCTAATGCATCACCCATACTTGGCGACCCAAACGCACCAATCACAATAGTGGAATTTGGTGACTATCAATGCTTTTACTGTAACAAGTTTTTCCACGACACTGAAAACCAGATTTATGAAAACTATATCAAGACAGGCAAGGCAAAACTAATCTTCAAGGACTTTACCATAATAGGCCCAGACTCGGTTGTGTCTGCCCATGCGGCACATTGTGCAGACGAGCAAGGCAAGTTCTGGGAATATCACGATGCCCTATACAACAACTGGAATGGTGAAAACAATGGATGGGCATCTGCTCAAAACCAGCTCAGGTTTGCCAAGCAAATAGGACTAGACGAGGCAAAATTTGCAGAATGCATGAACAGTGAGAAATACACACAAAAGATCCAGGCAAGCTCCGAAGATGCAAAAACACTAGGACTCACAGGAACTCCGGCATTTTTTGTCATAGGTCCAAACAACAAAATAGTCAAGGTTCCAGGAGCACAGCCATATGATGTGTTTGCCAACATTTTAGACTCTGATGAGATAATGGCAAACTAATGGAATTTCATTGTGTACAAGACTGTTCCCAGTGTTGTATAGAACGAGAATACTATCCAACAAAAGAATTTGGCAAAATTGGAGTGTTGATACTACCTGAGGAAAAATCCAAAATAGAATCGTGGGCAGAGGACCTTGGAATCCAAGTCAGTATTATTCCAAGAATAGGCCTATCAAAGGATGGCTCCAAACCAGAAAAAATCATCGCATACCAAATGATGGGAAAAGACCAAGACGGCAACACTTGCCCATTTTTGGACAAGGAATCAAAATCGCCGCATGGAGGATTTGCATGTAAAATATACACACAAAGACCACTTGCATGCAGTGCCTATCCACTAATAGAAACAGATCCAATAACACTAGACCAAAAATGTAAGTTCTGTCAAACATGTCCTACTGCAGACACCAACCTAAACTCTGAGATTGAGTCCCTAGTCAAGATAAAGGCCAAGATGCGAGTAGATCTTCCAATAGTCTGGCGATATGCAACAGGCATAGGAAACTATGAAGACTTGAAATTGATTAAAAAGGGCTGGATCAGAGAGAATTAGGCAATCTTTGCAAATTTGTGCCTGTTAGAATTAGTTTTGCAAAAAAATTTCCATAAAAGTCGACATTTGCCGAATTTTTAGAAATTTACACAACATAACTTGATGGTAGAACAGATTTAGCTGACAACCCTTATATTCAAAAATCCGAAGGGTAGCTCATGGCAGCAGGTATTGACGATATTGCCATTTACATCCCACGCCTGTTTGTAGATTCGACTGATTTTGCCAAGGCACGAGGCGTAGACCCAGTCAAGCTAAAGCAGGGACTGGGTATATCTCGTATGGCAATAGTAGACTCTAACCAAGATCCGGCATGCCTGGCAGCAAACGCATGCCTAAAGATAATGCAGCGCAACAAGATATCGCCAAGCGACATAGGTAGATTGTATGTTGCAACCGAGTCATCACTGGACGAATCCAAGGCTCTAAACTCGTATGTTATTGGCATGCTAGAGCAGGTATACGGAGATGGTTCTTTTGAGCACTGCGGGGGAATTGAATGTAAGTTTGCATGTGTTTCTGGCTCATATGCCCTGTACGATAATGCCAACTGGATCCGCGCCGGGGAAGCAGAAGGAAAACATGCAATTGTTGTAGTATCAGACATTGCAAAATACGACATGGGGTCATCTGGAGAATACACCCAGGGAGCAGGCGCAATCGCAATGCTACTCAACGACAACCCAAGACTGTTACAGTTCGACTCCAAGGTTACATCAACTTCGATTAAAAACGAATATGACTTTTACAGACCGTTTGGAAAAGAAACTCCAATTGTTCATGGGCAATATTCTAATTTGTTGTATCTAATTCAGGTCAAAAAGGCATTTGAGGCATACAAGAAAAAAGCAATTGAAACAGGAATCATCAAACTAAAGGAAGGCGAGACAATACTGGATCATATTGATTATCTTTGCATGCACTTGCCATATTCTAACATGGGTAAAAAGGCACTATCATATTTGCTAAGACGTGAATGGAGAAGCCTTCCACGATGGAAAAGAATTGTAGAGCAGACAGGAATGGAGGAACCAGTGCCAAAGGATCCGCGGGGAACAATAGAATCAATTCTTGCAGATGAAGAGTATATGGGCAAAGACCACCAGTTCAACAAATTATTTACAAGAACCAAGGAATACCAAGCATTTTACGAGGACAAGCTTGCTAGCTCGCTAATCGCATCATCGATGATTGGTAATTTGTATACTGCATCACTATACCTTGGATTTAGAAGCTGTTTAGAATTTGAATTCCAAAAAGGAGTAGATTTGGAAGGAAAGCGATTTGGATTTGGCTCTTATGGTAGCGGAAGCAGCGCCATGGTATTTTCTGGTGTAGTCCAACCATCATACAAAGAAATTGTCAAAAACATGAACCTAGAGGCAGAGATTGGTGAGCGAGTCAAGCTATCACTCAAGGATTATGAGGAAATTCATGAAAACAAGCGAGCCCCAACGCAAAGCCTGCTTAATGGCAAAAACGAGTTTGTCCTAATAAGTATTGAAAAATCTCCCGAAAGTAGGGGAGAACGCAAGTACGTATTCTGCCAATAACAAGAAATTACACGTAAAAACTCACCATATTATGGACGAGTCATCTCCAATTAAGGACTTGTTATACCAAACACTCCAGTCTATCCCAGAGAATGTAATTCAGAAAAAAATTGCAAAAAACCCTAGAAATCTAATAGAGGAGATATTCTCAAAGGCAGACATTGACTCTCTTGGAAAAAACAAGACAGAGAACTATGAGACATTTGCGGAATCACTCATGCATTATTTGCTTACTAGTGCATTGATTCCCAGTCAGAGAAAAGTAGCAATAGGCCACATTGAAATCGATATTGTAATTCCAGATGTCAGGACGCTAAAGTCCTCAAACAAGGACGCAATCATAATTTTGTTTCCAAAAACAGACAACACTATAACAATATTGCAAAAATTAGAAAAAATCAGCACGGTCCAGCCAAATAGAGAGAACATTTGGCTTGTTCAAAGAATAGCACTCGGTTTGCCATACAAAACATATGAGATAGATAACAACCATTCATTTTTTGATATCATGAGTGATATCAAGTTGTCAGGCAAAACACAATCAAAGTTTAAGATCTTTAAAGTTTAGATAAAAAATCATTCTTTTGCAAGACTTGGGTAACATTTTCAATATTGTCATCCTGCATATGAGGAATCTTGTATAAAACATCAATCCCACTTAGCGATACAAGATTGTCTTCTAATTCTTGTATATCATAACCATCAACTCCAACATCATTTAGTATAATACCAGTAACGCGAATTCCATATTTTGCGCACAAATTCATAGTAAGCAATGTATGATTTACCGAGCCCATCTTGGTGCTAGATACCACCACAGTGTCAAGATTCAGATCCTTGATCAGATCTGCAACAAAATAGTCTTTTAGTATAGGAGTCAGGATTCCGCCAATTCCCTCAACCAGAACCATATCATGAATAGATTGAAGTTTTTCAAAACTAGCCAATACCAAATCAATGTCAATTGTTTTGCCTAGTTTTTTTGCAGCTTGATATGGAGAAGTAGGGATTGGGAAAAAGTATGGATTTATCAACGATTCCAAGTCAGAGACGCCTGAGTGGCGTACCAGTAATTCCACATCTGCAGATTGGAATTTTGATTTTTGTCCAGTTCCTGTTGCAAAGGGTTTCATCACACCTACATTAATGCCGGAATTTCTGAGTAGCCCTGCAAGAGCACATGTAAAAAGAGTTTTTCCTATTCCAGTGTCTGTACCTGTGACAAAAACTGACTTCATTACAAAAAGTTGTGATTTACTGGATTAATCTTTTACCGCTTGATTATTAAAATGAAAATCAGTTAGAGGAATAATGGTCCAAAAGAGTTTCATTTGGCATCCATACACGCAAATGTCGGAATGGAGTTCATTTCCAAACATAGTCAATGGAGATGGATTTTGGCTAGTAGACTCTGATGGAAAGCGGTATCTTGATGGAGTTGCAAGTATGTGGTGCAATGTCTGGGGACATTCTAGGAAGGAATTAATCTCAACAATAAGCAAACAGTCAAGGAAAATCATTCATTCATCATTGTTCAACCTTACAAACGACCAGGCAGAAAAGCTTGCAAAAAAGCTAGTCACCATATCGCCCGGAATGAATCGAGTCTTTTATTCCGATAATGGCTCTACTGCGATGGAGATTGCCTTTAAAATAGCCATCCAGTACTGGCAAAACACTGGATACAAAAACAAGACAATGTTTGCCACACTCCAAAATGGATATCATGGAGACACGTTTGGCACAATGTCTGTGGGATTTGTTCCTGCATTTTTTGCCAAATTCAGAAAAAATCTCTACAAATCGATCCAGATTCCATTTGAGAATAGCTACAGAGTCAAAAATATTGACGAGCATTATTTGCAAACACTGGATAAAATCGAAAACACATTAGTAAAAAACCACAACATTGCGGCATTTGTGATGGAAAGTGGGGCGCAAATAGCAGGCGGAGTCAACATTTACCAAGAAGGATTTCAATCCCAAATTAGCAAGATTTGCAAAAAGCACAATGTTTTGCTAATACTGGATGAAATTGCAACGGGGTTTGGCAGACTGGGATCTTTAGTAGAATATAATGCACAGAAAAGCAGTCCAGATATTGTAGCATACGGCAAAATGCTGACTGCAGGATACCTGCCAATGTCTGCAACGCTGGTCACAAAAAAGATCTATGACTCGTTTTTGAGCAAGTATAACCATATGAAACATCTGTACCATGGACATACATTTACAGGCAACACACTTGCGTGCGCAGTAGCAAACCAAAATCTTGAATTATACCAAAAAACAGACCTAATGTCAAAAATCAAAGAAACCGTAAAACACCTAGAAAAACGTCTAGAGGAATTCCATGAGATGAAAACAGTAGGGGATGTCAGGCACAAAGGCATGCTTGGAGCAATAGAATTAGTATCAAACAAAGAAAAAAAGACGCCAATATCGTTTGCAAAATCCACAAACAAGACAGTATTTGATGAGGCAAAAAAACATAAAATCTATCTTAGAACTCTGGGCAATATTGTCATGCTTGTGCCGCCTCTTGCCATGCCTAAAAAAGATATTGACTTTCTAGTCGACGGCACGCTCAAGACAATCAAAAACATTTCAAAATAATTGTAAACCAGTCAAAAGACACAGGTTAACATTTGAAATATTAATTAATAGAAAAAACCAAACAATTCCAATGGATTCCCAGATCGTTTTGGAATATCAGAATAAAGTCATCTCGGGGGTAAAACTAACAGAATCCGAACTTGAAAAACTAATCAACATTTCAGATTTAAAGTCATTATCCGATGCTGCAAACAAGATAACGCGAATATTTCAGGGAAACAAGATAGATGTAGAACAGCTTGCAAATATCAAAAAGAATTATTGTAGTGAGGACTGTGTTTTTTGCGGCCAATCGGCATTTTTCAACACCGGAATAGACAGCTATCAGCTGTTGCCAGCAGAGGAAATAGTCAAGACTGCCAAAAAGGCCAAAGATGAAGGTGCAGAATCATATTGTTTGGTTGCTGCTTGGCGAGAGCCGTCCGATTCTGATTTTGTCAAGGTTTGCGACATCATCACTCAGATAAGAGACAAAGTTGGAATATCAATAGAATGCAGTCTTGGATTTCTCACAGAATCACAGGCAAAAAAACTCAAGGAGTTGGGAGTAAAAAGATACAACCACAATCTGGAAACTGCAAGATCAAAATTTCCACAAATCTGCACCACCCACACGTACCAAGACAGACTCGATACATTACACATTGCAAGAAAGGCAGGCCTTGAGCTGTGTACAGGTGGAATCATAGGGATGGGTGAGACCAGAGCGCAGAGACTAGAGTTGATTGCAGACCTAGCAAGACTAGAGCCAGAAGAGGTGGCAATAAATCTCCTAGTCGCAATTCAAGGAACACCTCTTGAGCTTCAGACACCCATATCATTTGAAGAGATTTTACGCGTATTTGCAGTAACTAGGTTTGCATTGCCAAAGTCAATAATCAAGATTTCCGGAGGGCGCGAAGTACACTTGGAGGATTCAGGCGAAGAACTCTTGCTTAGTGGTGCAAATGGAATCATCAGTGCTGGATATCTGACTTTGGGCGGAAATCCAATGAACAAAGACCTCGAAATGATCAAAAAAATCAAACTTGAAGCTTGATCATATAGCTCAAAGACTGGATGAGCTAAAAAAGCAAAACCTGTACCGAAGCCTCAGAAATGTCCACATTGATGGGCCAATAATCACAGTCAATGGAAAAAAACTGGTCAATTTCTGCTCAAACGATTATTTGGGATTATCAAACTGGAATATCAAACCGCAGCAGCTCCAGTCTAGCTCAAGACTCGTCTCTGGAAACGATAGAACATTTATCAGGCTAGAAAAAAAACTTGCAAATCACAAATCCCACGAATCCGCGTTGGTGTTTCCAACTGGATACATGGCAAATTTGGGTGCAATACCTGCACTTGCCGACAAAGACACAACTATATTTAGTGATGATCTAAACCATGCAAGCATAATTGAGGCATGCCGATTAAGTGCTGCGAAGACGGTAATATACAAGCATAATGATATCGACGATTTAGGAAAAAAAATCAAAAAAACAAAAAACAAAAAGATCATTATCACCGAAGGCATATTCAGCATGGATGGGGATTATGCCAACCTCAAAGAGATTTCTGAAATATCTGAAAAGACAAACTCCATACTAATCACAGATGACGCACATGGGGACTTTACAGTGGGCAAAAATGGAAAAGGAACCCCAAATCATTTGGGTGTAGAAAAGAAGATTGACGTGTACATTAGCAGCCTGAGCAAAGGCCTGGGCTCTTTTGGTGGATATATTGCATCGACAAATTCAGTTGTAGATTTGTGCATCAACAAGGCTCGCTCATTCATCTACACATCTGCACTGCCGTCATTTCTAGTGGAGTTATCATTAAGAAGACTTGCACAGCCAAGAAAAAATCAACAAAGAAAACTGGAACAAAACACGCTAGAATTGTCATCGGGTTTGAGAAAAATGGGATACGACATTACATCCCAGACCCACATCGTACCAATAATAATCGGCAATGAAAAGAAAGCGCTAGAATTTGGTAAATTCGTGTATGAGAAGAGAATCTTTGCACAGCCAATTCGATATCCTACCGTTCCAAAAAATAGCGCAAGACTGCGAATATCCGTGACTGCATGGCTGACAAAACAACACATTGAAGAAGCACTAGACGTTTTTGAGAAAGCAGGTAAAAAGTTTGGCTTGATCTGAGTTATCTGCGCATATCAAAGCCCATAAACGCAGGCGAGCCAACATAGACTGCGATTGCCACAATGACTCCAAGTGCAATTCCAATTATGATGAATCTCTTGTTCACAATTTTTCAACATCAGAGTTAGATAAAAAGCAATACAAATGAATTGGAATAATGCTTTAATAAAAAAATCAGATATTTTTTGTATTGGCAGACATAACCGTAGGAATTGCAGCAGCTGCAGGACTGGGCTCGTTTTTGGCCCCATGTATTTTACCTGTGATTCCTGCATTTTTGGCATACATTTCAGGCACCACAATTACTGATCTACAAAAGAACGGTGGTGTTGCAAGTCTTGCAGTAAATCGGCTAAACATTTTACTAAACACAATATTTTTTGTCCTTGGATTTTCCATTGTGTTTTCCATATTTGGTGTAATACTAAACAGCATCCTATCCAACAATGCAACAAGTCTCATTTCCAGCTTTAACCAAATAGGTGGAATCATAATAATTGGATTTGGTACATTTATGATATCATCAACTAGAATTTTGAAGCTAAACTTTGAGAAAAAACTCTTGCCAAAGGCAAGCAAGGCAAGCTACCCATTGTCTTTTGTCTTTGGGTTGGCGTTTGCAACTGGGTGGACTCCGTGCATCGGTCCGATTCTTGGAAGCATTTTGACTTTAGCTGCAACCACGCCAAGTCATGCATTTACATTATTATTGGCATATTCCCTAGGATTAGGAATTCCGTTTATTCTAATGGGAGCATTCTTTTCAAGAATGACAAAAATAATCAGAGCGCTGAACAAACACCTCAAATATTATTCCGTGATAATGGGCGCATTCATCATCTTGCTTGGAGTCCTAGTTCTAACAAACCAGCTTGCCACAATCGCTAGTTT
>CAYYBJ010000012.1:0-28901 GCA_964470325.1 uncultured Candidatus Nitrosotenuis sp.
GTGGTAGTCAGGGGAACTATGACTGATACTGACGGCGACGGAGTTCCAGACTTTGCAGACAACTGCCAAACTACTCCAAACCCAGATCAGGCAGACTCAGATAATGACGGAATAGGCGATGCATGTGATACTACACCGTCAGGACAAGCCGAACTATCCATCACAAAGACAGGACCTGCAACCATTGTATCTGGAAACACCATACACTATGACATTCGCGTAAACAACGCAGGCCCGCAAACTGCAAGAAGCATTCAAGTAATCGATACCATTCCAACTGAGATTTTATCACTAAGCCTAGTTGGAAGCAGCTCCCAATGTGGACCAATAATCTCTGGCCAAATACAGTGCATTCTTCCAGATATCCCACCTTCTAGCTTCTTTGATATTTTCGTAGATCTAGGCATTCCAAGCGGCTCTAGCGGTACGATGACAAATACAGCATCTGTGATCTCACCAAGCTTTGATGGTAATCCATACGACAACACAAGTCAGGTACAAACCATTGTGACACTTCCTGATGCAGACTCAGACGGCATCCCAGATAATGCCGACAACTGCCAAACTACTCCAAACCCAGATCAGGCAGACTCAGATAATGACGGAATAGGCGATGCATGTGATACTATGCCAAACGGAGTTGCAGACCTGAGCATCCAAAAGACAGGCCCAACCCAAGTGACTGCCGGCAATATCATACATGACACCATTAAAGTCACCAACCTTGGCCCAGACACAGCAAGAAATGTAGTCGTAACTGATCCAATCCCGATAGAAATAGTCCAGCTAAACCTAGTCAGCGTCCAGCCGGCCGCCATGTGTTCCGTAGATGAACCAAACAGACTGATTACCTGCAATCTTGGTGATGTGGCGCCTAACGGCTTTTTTGATATTTTTGTAGACCTTCCAACACAAAGTAACTTTGATGGTACCATAACCAACACTGCTAGTGTGTCATCTGGCAGCTCAGATCAAAACAATTCAAATGACATCTCATCTGCATCCACAGTCGTGACTCCATCATCTGCAGAACTCTTCTGCGGACTGCCGGAATCTGCATATTCTGCCGTAATTGACGGAACCTCAGGCAATGACAACCTCAGGGGAACAGACGGAAACGACTTGATCCGCGGATTTGCAGGACACGACAAGATTTCAGGCAAAAAGGGCAATGACTGCCTCATCGGAGGAGAAGGCCATGACAGAATCACCGGAGGCGAAGGAGACGACACCATTGAAGGGAACCAGGGAAACGATAGGCTGTCTGGCAACAAGGGCGACGACACCATATCTGGTCATGATGACGACGATACCATATGGGGAGGAAGAGGACAAGACGTCATTGATGCAGGTGACGGAAACGATAGAGTGCACGCAAACCAGGACAATGACACAGTAAGCGGCGGTCTAGGCGATGACTGGCTTGGTGCAGGAATCGGCGATGACATCGTAAACGGCGGAGAAGGCAACGACAAGATCTTTGGACGACCAGGCATTGACCAACTCTTTGGCGATGCAGGCAACGATACAATTCATGGGGGGCAAGGAAACGACCATCTGGATGGAGGCGCAGACACTGACAAGTGCCACGGAGGCCAGGGTGCCAATACATTTGTAAACTGCGAGGACACCAAGGGACAGATGGCCGAAGGCGACGATGATGGCGAAGGACCACAAGACGAATAGTTCTAATTTTTCCTATTCCTACTAGTTTAACCCCAGTGGTACTGGGTTTAATTTGGAATCAATATGGAATGGCCGTAAAACTGCCAAGTTCAGTATTGTTATGATATGGTGTGATAGACACCAAAAAGTTGTCTAGTTATGTCTAGTTAGAACTAGACCCGAATCTTCTTTTCACGGGTTAGGTTGGCAGGATCCGGTTCTGATATTGCATCCATCAAAGCCTGCGTGTAGGGGTGCTTTGGGGAAAACAAGACCTCGTCAATTGGACCGCTTTCTACAATCTTGCCCTTGTATAATATGACGATTTTTTGCCCAAAGTACCGAGCAGTTGCCAGATCATGAGTAATGTACAAAAACGAGATTCCATGCTTTAATCGCAACTCGTTCATCAGCTCCAGTACTTCAGCACGAATAGAAACATCAAGCATCGATACTGGTTCATCAGCTATTATCATCTTGGGTTTTAGCACCAAAGCCCTGGCAAGCACGATTCTCTGTCGCTGGCCTCCAGATAGTATGTGCGGATATTTTTCCATTATTTCGTCTGCTGGTTCTAATTTTACCTCGTGCAGGACCTGCCTTGTCATTTCTAATCTTTCCTTTGAATTTCCTATTTTGTGGATTTCAAGCGGCTCTGAAATGATATCCTTGATCTTCATTTGCGGATTTATGGAATCATATGGGTCCTGATATACCATTTGTATGCCGGTACGGACTTTTCTGAGAGAGCCAGAATCATTCTTTACTTCGGTGCCATCAAAGACAATCTTGCCAGAATCGGCAGGTATTGCATGTAAAATCAGTTTTGCAATGGTGGATTTTCCAGAGCCGGACTCGCCAGCAAGTACCAAAGTCTGCCCCAGTTCCACAGAAAACGAGACATCGTCTACTGCCTTTACCAGTGATGTCTCCTTGCCAAAGAAATTTTTCTTTGAATAATATTTTTTGAGATTTGTAACTTGGAGAATTTGGCTCAATTATACTATAGTACAAAAAATCAGTATATCAATATGCGCGGCCAAAGATTGCATTTGTAACACTGGAACCCTTGCAGTAGACGCATTTTCCGGAATTATTAGCATTAAACGGAATCACACGAATGTCTGCCATGGTGTCTTCCTTGATTTTCTCTTCGCACTCTTTTCTTCCGCACCAGCCTGCATCAACAAAGTTACCTTTTTCAATACCCTCCCTAAACTCGGAATATTCCGATGTTTGTATGGTTTTATCAGAGAGCAGTTTTTTGGCTGCAGCAAACATTTCGTCTTGGATTTTCTGCAGTATGCCGTCAATTTCTGATGAAATCTTGTCCATGGGCAGGTCTAGCTTTTGCTTGACATGTCGTGTTGCATACATGACCTTGTTTCTCTCTATATCTTTGGGACCAATCTCTATTCGTAGTGGCACTCCTCGCATCTCCCAGTGATTATACTTGAAGCCTGGAGTCAGCTGGTCGCGCCTATCAACGTGTACTCGCAAACCCTTTTCCTTGAGTAGTTTTTCAACCTTGTCTGCCTCTGCGTTTACTCGGTCGGCATCCTTTTCGTTATAGTATATTGGTACAATGACAATCTGAATTGGTGCTACCCTTGGCGGCAACACCAAACCCTTGTCGTCTCCATGAACCATAATCATTGCTCCAATCAATCTCCATGATACGCCCCATGACGTCTGCCATGCAAATGTCTCGACATTGTTTTTATCCAAATATTTTACCTCAAACGGTTTTGAGAAATTCTGTCCAAGAAAATGCGATGTACCCATTTGCAATGCCTTGCCGTCTGGCATAATCGACTCCATTGTAGTAGTATATACAGCTCCTACAAACTTTTCCTTGTCGCTTTTTTTACCAGTGATAACTGGAATGGCTAGCTCTTGTTCTACAGTGTTTTTGTAAATTCTCAAAATGTCCATGACTTCTTTTTCTGCCTCTTCTTGTGTTGCATGCACCGTGTGGCCTTCCTGCCACAAAAATTCCGATGTTCTAAGAAACGGCTTGGTTGCCTTGATTTCTGCACGCAGTGCAGTATTCCAAAAATTGATCTTTAGTGGTAAATCACGCCATGACTGGATCCATTTTGAATACATGGAATATGCCAGAGTTTCCGATGTTGGACGCAATGCCAGTCTGTCTCCGATTTCATTCTTACCAGAGTGTGTTACCCAGAATACTTCGGGATTAAATCCTGCAAAATGATCCGACTCTTTGGCTAGTAATGACTCTGGAATCAAAACAGGCAAGAATCCATTTTTGTGGCCAGTGTCTTTGAATTTTTTATCTAGCGTTTCTCGAATTGATTCCCAAATCGCATAGCCGTCTGGCCGTAGTACAATTAGCCCCTTTACTGGAGCATAGTCTGCAAGTTCTGCCTTTAGTACTACCTGGGTGTACCATTCAGAAAAATCCACATTCTTTGCTATTGTGATTCCGGGGCTTTCCTTGCTCAACTAGTGTTTTTTTTGCTGTATAGTAAATGAGCGTTTCCTAGTTGTTCTAAAACCCAATTCTAAGAATCTGGAATGGTTGGTCCGTTTAAATCATAATACTTAGCTTGTCCTTACATGAAGAAAACTATTGTAGCACTAGCGGCAATACTTTTTGCAGCAGGATTCTCTTTTGCACACGCAGATGATTCTGAGAAAGAATCGTTTGCCGGATCCCTTGAGGAAACTCTGGGTCATTTTTGGGCAATTGAGCAAAATCTTGATGACAACAATGCCGAACTAGCATTGGTCCATGCCACTCATCCAATTGCAGAATTGTATGATTCCATGAAACCCGAACTAAAGGAGGCAGATGCCGACTTTGAGGCCAAGATCCAGAAAACACTGATGGACTTGGGCGAGAAAACCGGTAAGGATGTCACAAGAGAAGACGCTCAAATTGCTATAGATGAGGCAAAAGAAATCATCGAAGAAGCAAGAATCCTTGTAGTGGGCGAAGAGCTTAGCTCTGAGCCAAACTTTAAGGCAAAGTTGATGATCACATTGCTAGAGACCTCTATTGCTGAATATGAGGAAGGTGTCAAGAATGGCCAAATTGACATGATGGCCGAATTCCAAGATGGCTCTGCATTTGTGTGGAGAACCCAGCAGGTCTTTGAAGAAATACGTGCTGATCTTCCAGAACACGAAGCAGAAGAAATTGCAGAACTCTATGAAGAATTGTGGACTGCATATGATAATCGAGCAGATCCATCTGAAGTCGCAACGCTGGCAGGCGGAATAATCCGTGAATTGGAGGAAATCGTTGGCGAGGAATCCGACGAAGGTGGACTGCATGCATACTTTGAGGGAATCGAGCACCATCTAGCTGAAGTCAAAGAGACATACGGCACAGGTGATACAGATGCAGCCCTGGCACATGCAACCAAGGCATATCTAGACAATTACGAATTCCTAGAAGCACCAATTGCACAACAAAACGAAGAACTCATGGGAGAAATTGAAATCATGATGCGAGAGGAACTCCGCGACATGATAAAGGCAGGTTCGTCAGCAGATGACATCAACTCTCAAGTTGATGCAATTCTAGTCAAGCTAGAAGAGGCTGAAAGCTTACTCTCGATGGAAGAATATGAGGACGAGGAACACGAAGAAGACCATGATAATGTGATGGCACCACTCAAACAAGTCGAATCTGGTATAGCACCAGAAGATGTAGAGTGCAATGAAGATCTGGAACTAATCATAAAGTCTTCAACAGGCTCTCCTGCATGTGTAAAATCAACAACCGCAGAAAGACTAGTACAACTTGGCTGGGGAACCAGACCACAATAATTCCCTTTTTTTACTTATTTTCTAAGAGGTGCTCCCTTACAGAGGACTTTGCCCATCACCCTTGATTGGAAATTGGGACACACAAAGCACTCGATAAATGATGCCTCTGTTTTTATGACTGGGCAGTCGACATATTCTTGTTTCATTCGTTTTAGCATCTTTGGGCTGACTCCTTTGAGCTTGAGCTTTCCCTTGTCGTCCATCATTCCGGATGCCTTTAGTTCTGATTTTACATCGTCGGTGAGTTTCTGGGATTTTTCAGCTTCTTTTACTTCGACTTCGAACTTGTGTTCTAGCTCGTCCATTGAGTGAAATTTTGAGTGCCATGATTTAACAGTAACGATTGCGATCATAAAACAGACTTCAACTTTTATATTGATAGGTTTGAGCCAAAAAATTAGAAAAAATTGCTTGCCATTTTTGATGTAGAAGGAGTTCTCTTTGATGCCGAGTATTTGCCGATTCTTGCAGAAAAAATAAACAAACAGGATGAAATCTGGGCAATCACCCGAAAAGGAATCCAGGGACTCATAAACTGGGAAGATGGCTTGAGAACTCGCGTCGAAACACTAAAGGGCTTAAGCTATGATACCTGCAAAGAAGTGGCTGACGAATTACCAATTATGACTGGCGCAATAGAGACATGTCGCGCACTAAAGGCAGCGGGATGGAAAATCATGGCAGTCTCTGGAGGATTTACTATAATGACTGACAGACTAAAGGAGCAGCTTGGATTGGATTATGTTTATTCAAATGAGCTGATATTCAAGGACGGCAAACTAGATGGCGTCAAAATCCACGTCACATCAGACAAGGCAAAATCTGCGCGAATAAAAATTGCAGAATGGAAGGAAAGAAAGGAAGACATTGTGGTAACTGTGGATGGCGCAAATGATCTTACGCTCTTTGATATTTGTGGCCTAGGTGTTGCATTCAGGGCGCAAGACATTGTCAAAGACAAGGCAGACAAAATTATAGAAGAGAAAAATCTAACAAACCTAATTCCAATTATCAATGCAAAGTACAACCTAGACTTGGAACTACAAACCGTAGCCTAGTTTCTTATGCATAGTCAAATGTGTCAAATGTGTCTGGCTTGAATCCCTTGTTCTGAGATAGGTATCTGTCTAGCTTTTCAAGCTGGATGCAGATTGCCGCATCTGTCTTTGCATGTCCATAGATTTGTGCATGGACTGCACTTAGGGATTCTTCGTTTAGATTTGCTGGCATCATGGAATATGGTAATAATATCGAATCATCTAAAGATCTTGCAAATTCATTCGTTCAAAACAAACGTACTGGGATTTTGTGCAAACAAATCAAGTTAAATTACAAATACCATTCCCAGAATTTGTGCTGCAAATCATTCCAGTTGTGGTAAAATCAGACATCAAAAAAGGCGATGATCTGCCCAAGATTTTTGTCTCTAATTTCAAGGATATACAGGATGGCGACATCATAATCGTAGCCCAAAAAATAGTATCGAAGCAGGAGGGGCAGATAGTCGAGCTTGCACAGGTAATTCCATCGATTTTGTCTGTGGGCCTAGGCGCAGAATACCACAAGGACCCAAAGCTAGTTGAAGTCATACTATCTGAGGCAAGGCGAATAGTCCGACTGGAATCTGGAATCATAATTACAGAAACAAAACATGGGTTTGTCTGCGCAAATTCTGGAGTCGATGAGAGCAACCTGCCACCGGGATTTGTATCAATGCTTCCAAAAAACCCAGATAGTTCTGCTGCCGAATTTGCCCAAAAAATACTAGAAAAGACCGGCAAAAAAGTCGCAGTCATAATATCTGATACATTTGGCAGGCCTTTTCGGGAAGGGCAGACAAATGTCGCAATTGGTGTTTTTGGAATCAAAACACTCGATGACTATGAGGGAAAAGAGGACACTTACGGCAGGACTCTACGTGTCACCAAAATAGCGCAAATTGACGAGATTTGCGGCGCCGCAGAACTGGTAATGAAAAAGACCAAGAATTGCCCCTTTGCGGTCATGAGAAATCTGCAATACGAAACATCATCTGATGGAATACAAACGATTCTTAGATCAAAGCAGACTGACTTATTCCGATAATTCTACAAAAGATTATAATCATTGCACAAAAAATTTAGTTGGTTTGGGGTACATCAAGGCAGAACTACACTGCCACAATTCATTTTCAAACTTTCATGTAGGAGAAGATGACGCCCCATTTGACTGCGATATCACCATACCCCAGCAGCTAGAGCGAGCGCATGCATTGGGCTTGGATTCTATATTTGTTACAAATCACAACACACTAGATGGCTATTCTCAATTACTCCAGTACAAAAATGACCATGCAAAATACAAGCACATCCGGGTCTTTAGAGCAGAGGAAATCACGACAAACACAGGAGCACATGTCATAGCATACGGAATTCACAAGGAAATTTCTGCGGGTCTGACGCTAGATGAAATAGTGGACGAGATAAGAAAGCAGGATGGCATTTCTTGTGCACCACACCCATTTAGTCTGCTTGATGCGCTACGAGAAGAGGCAATAAAATGCGACATGGTCGAGGTCTTTAACAGCAATAACGTCGATATCATATCTAATGCAAAGGCTGCCGAGTTTTCGATCAAACATAACAAAATCGGTGTTGCAGGAAGCGACTCTCATGTGTTATCCACATTAGGCAGATGCGTAAATGTAATAGAATCCGAAAACACATTGGATGATGTGCTATATTCAATGCGACACAACAAGATCTCAATCCACCAGATGGGCTATGCAAAAGAACAGGAAACACTAGAGCACATCAAGTACAAGATTAACAATTCCAAGGATTACCTGGCAGAATATATCCGAGAACACTATCCAAATTCGCAGTGGGTAATGTCATTGTTGCTAAAAATGTACGACCTCAACCAGAACAGCTACATGTGGTCTCTTGTGTACAAGCTTGCAGTGTACCTGATGAAACGAGTATCAAATAAAATAAACATTCAGGGATATGATGCTACAAAACTACACGATAGAAACTTGGCAACAATGCTTCGCATGGCAATATAACGAGAATCTTTATCTGTTGGGGTTGGTTGTTTCTTGCATGGAAGTTCAACAAGCAGCTGAGAAGCTACTAAAGCTTAGCCCGTCAGTTCGAGTTGTAACTATCTGTGACATGAATGGCAAGGTTCTCTTTTCTGAGCGCTCCAGCAAAGTCAAGATGCTTCTATCAAAACAGGAAAGCAAAATGTCTCTGCAAAACGCCGCACGTGCATGGAAGGTGCGAAAAAAGCTAGAGAAAAAACTTGGCGCATGCAAGTATGTGTTGGCTGAATACGGAAACGTAAAGCGAATTACAATGCCTGCTGGCGCAAATCACTTGCTTTTCATCACAACAACATCATCGTTTGACCACAAAAAAGTGGTAAATCGAGTAAGGACTTTTCGTTAGAGTCCGTCTCTTCTTTTTGTTTTTGGCAGTCTAGTCTAGCTTTCTTCTGCCGGTACCGCGACCGGTGCCGACCCACATTCCTTTTGAGGATGCTGTGGTGGTGCTGGATACGTCACCGAATTTTATTTTTGCGGTTCCGCGGCCCATTGAGATGTATTGGTCTTTTGCAGCCTCTTTTTGCTGTTCACTGTATTTTTTGAATGCAGGACCAGACCAATTGTCTTCTTCTTTTTCTGCTACTCGTCTTGATGTTCCTCTGCCGCCGACTCGAATAATTCCCATCTTCATATCATATAGAAATCCAAACTAATAAGATTATAGGGAATTTTTTGCATGATCTAACAAAAAATTACAGATTAGCTGACACTAAACACTCGGAAAATTCTAAATAGATTTTAATATGCAAATTCTGCCCTTACAAACATTGAGTACTACAACCAAAAAGCTGGATGCTCGAGGACTGTTCTGCCCAGAACCAGTGTTTAGAACAAAAATCGAAGTAGAGCGAATGCAGGTAGGCGAAACACTCACAGTTCTAGCTGATGATCCAAATGCAGAAGAAGACATCTCTCGCTGGGTCAAACGAAACGGACACGAACTTTTGTCACTAAACAAGCAAGACAGTTCATTAGAATTCCAAATTAAAAAGGTGAAATAATTTCTGGCCAAAGCCGCACTTGATGCAGAGGTACTAAACCGAGTTGGCAACACCCCACTGGTAAAACTAGGGTCATTATCGAATAGTAAAGTCCAGTATTTTGCAAAGCTGGAAAGCCACAATCCATTTGGCTCTGTCAAGGACAGGGCTGCTTACTGGATGATAAAGGACGCAGAGGAAAAGGGCAAGCTAAAGAAAAACCACACAATAATCATAGAGCCAACATCTGGCAATACTGGTATTGCGCTAACTGGAATCGCAAACCTTCTTGGATATGAGGTAGAAATTGTCATCCCAGAAAAGGCATCAGAGGAGACAAAGAAAATCATTGCAAAACTTGGGGCAAAATTATACGAAACAAGCGATGATCTCTGCCCAAAGGTTGGCGCGGGAACTGATCAAAGCATTGCACTTGCAACATCGATTGCGTCATCACGCCCTGACAAGTATTATTCTCCAAATCAGTATGCCAATGAGGCAAACTTTTTGGGACACTATCGCGGTACCGGACCTGAAATCTGGAAACAGACAGAGGGTAAAGTCACTCATTTCTTTACCGGCGTTGGAACCGGCGGAACAGTGACTGGAATATCGACATATCTCAAAGAACAGAACCCGAATCTCAAGACCATCGGAGTTCAGCCACAGCAAAACCATCTGATTCAAGGCTTGAGGAACTTTGAAGAATCTGCAAAACCGGACTTGTTTCTAAGACGAGAAAAATCAGTAGATGATTGGATTACCATAAACAACGAGACTGCATTTGCGGCAGTAAAGGAGATCTTTGTAAAAGAAAAACTCCTAGTGTCGCCTTCATCCGCCACAGTTTATGCCGCGATGAAAAAATATCCGATACAAGAGGGAATAGTAGTTGGCATATTTGCAGACGATGGAAGAAAATTCAAGTCTCTGTATGCACAGCAAAAAGTATTTACGGAAGAAGAATTTGATGCAAACCTCAAAGATGCAAAGTATCTATCCAAAATAGTATACCTAGACTAGCTTTGCAGCTTACTTACCATCGTGTTTAGTGAAAACGGTTTTTCTAGGATTTCAATGGTATTTGGAATGTTTCCTGGAGCCTTGATGAGCGAATTGATGTCATATGCTGATGCAAAGATGATTCTCTGGTTTGGGCGTTTGTCTAGGATTTCCTTTGCTACTTCGACTCCGCTCTTTTTGGGCATGTTGTTGTCTAATAGTACAACATCAAATGGGTTTTTGTCTAGCGAGTCAAATTCAGAGAGTGCCTTTTCATAGGTTTCAATGCACTCTACTCCGTCCTTTGCCACCTGGACTTTATGTCCGTTTTTTTCGAGTATCTTGGTGTATTGGCTTGCGGTAAACGCATTGTCCTCTGCTACCAATATGTTTAGGCTCATTTGAATAAAATTCTCTCAAATGCGTACTAGAATTTGTGTCTGTTCGCTTAGTACAAACCTAGTTTGTAACAGGTATTGTTTTTGTGATTACTGGCAGAGTGAACTCAAATGTCGCACCACCGTCTGGGTTGTTTTTGGCAGAGATTTTTCCTCCATGGGCTTCGATGATTCCTTTGCAGAGAAACAAGCCTAGCCCATTTCCTGCCTGATTGTCCTGGCCATGGCCTTTTGTGGCAAACTTACCAAAGATTTTTGGCAGTATTTCTTGCGGGATACCATTACCGGTGTCTGATACGGATACTGTCACCATTCCTTGCTTTACTGTGCTCTTTATCTTGATTTGGCCAGAGTTTGTGAATTTTATGGAATTGTTAATCAAATTGCGCAAGACTTGGTCTAGCCTTGTTCTGTCGGCATGAATTATGACGTCATGATCCGGTTCTTCTAGGATTTTGATGTCTTTGGATAATCCGGTTCGAGCCATCATGACTGCCTCTTTAATTGCATCGTTGAGCGAAATGTCTTCTTGATATAGTGTGAGTCGGTTGCTTTCTATTCTGGTGACATCAAGTACGTCATTTGCTAAATCTTGGAGCTTTTTTGCAAGTATTGTCACGCCATTCCATGCCTCTTTTTGGTCAATGTCTCCTGACTGGGCCAGCTCTGCAAATCCAAAGATTGGTTGAATTGGGCTTTTTAGCTCATGCGATGCAATGCTGATGAACTCATCTTTCATTTTGTCTAGGTCCTTGAGCTTTTTGTTTATCTCGGAGAGCTCGTGGGTTTTTTCGTCTATTTCCCGTTTGAGATCTGAGTTTATCTGGGAGAAAAAGTGCTTTAGCGCAATTACGATTCCGCCAACAGTAATAATGATTGCAATTTGCACAATTAACCATCCACGCTCATGTTTCTCTATTGCAGAGACTGTCTGATCATCAAACCTTTCAATTTCTGATGTAGTGGAATCGATTTTGGTCTGAATCTGCCTGTGCTTTGATGTTATGTGGTCTAATATGGGACTGGAAGATGCTATTGCTGATTTTGCAAGATCCTCGTATTCTAGGTGGTCCTGCTCTATTTCCAAAATCATCTGGTGTATAAGCCTAAAATTTGTTTGGGTTGGGTCTGGTGCGACGGAAAATCCCATCTCTGTTATCTTTTTGGCGTGGTCAATGTCGGATTTTATTAAAACGGTGCTTGACCAGAATTCTTCTTTTGCCCTATCAGTGTCGTGATTTGCGATGATCTTGTCAAAACTTGATGATTGCTTTGCATGGTGCAGTTTTATTTTACTCAGATTTTCCTGTAGTGGATTGTATACTTCTGATATCATGATTATCTCGGAGCTTACCTTTGACATTTGATATGTTCCAAACAAAATGGTAACGCCTAGCAGTAATATGATGATCCCAACTGTTCCGCTAATCTTCAGACTGGTCTTTTCAAACATTCACAGCTTGAAAATTGGACTGGAACAGTTTTTGTGATTGTTTGTCTGAATCGAACGAACTAGGATTTGCTCTCTGTTAGGTACCTGTCCACATCAATTGCAGCCATACATCCAAAGCCGGCTGCTGTGATTGCTTGTCTGTATCTGTGATCGTGGACATCGCCTGCAGCGAAAACGCCTGGAACGCTGGTCTTTGTGTGGTCTTGGAGCTTGATGTATCCTTGCTCGTCTAGTTCCACTTGGTTGACAAAGATCTTTGTGTTTGGCTCATGGCCTATTGCCACAAAGACTGCTCCTGCAGGCAAGGATGATTTTTGTCCCGACTTTACATCAGATAATATGACTGTCTGGACCTTTTGGTCGCCTTGGATGTCAGATACGACACTGTTCCAGTGCATCTGGATTTTTGGATTGGAAAATGCTCGCTCTTGCATTACCTTGCTTGCGCGAAGCGAATCCTTTCTGTGTATAATGTGCACCTTGCTGCCAAACTTGGTGAGAAATGTCGCCTCTTCAATTGCGGAATCTCCACCACCAACTACAACAATTTCTTGATTTCTAAAGAATGGGCCATCACACGTTGCGCAATATGATACTCCTTTACCTCCAAATGTCTGCTCCCCTGGCAGACCGAGCTTTCTTGGGGATGCGCCGGTTGCAATGATTACTGCCTTGCATTCGTATTCTTCGGATGTGGTCAGAATCTTAAACGGCTTGTGTCTAAAATCAACGTCAATTACCTCGTCATCTATTATGGTGGTGCCCATTCGCTCTGTCTGCTTTCTCATTGTGATCATTAGGTCTGGGCCCATGATCCCATTCTCAAATCCTGGATAGTTCTCAACCTCTGTTGTGTTGACTAGCTGTCCTCCTGGCAATATTCCTGATAAAATCAAAGTTTCACGTCGCGCGCGAGAACAGTAAATTCCAGCGGTGTATCCTGCAGGTCCTGCGCCAATTATTATGACCTCATAGTTTGTCTTTTTCTTTTCTGCCTTTGGGAATTCCTTTTCTACCATAACCATGGATCCGCCGTCTGATGCCATCATAACTGTGCCTACTTATTTGAATAATTTAAAGTCAACCAATCGTCGATTATTTTTTGGTGTCTTGGGCAGAGCTTGCCAAATTCCAACTGTGAATACAAGAGATCGTGCTGCCAATGTGCATTGTTTAGTCTACAATCCAAAAATTCGCAAAACGGCTCACCCGTAATGTAATATACAATAGCTTGCAGTGCATAGCCCTGAATTATTTTTTCTAGCCTTGGGTCGTGGTATTCTAGATATTGTTCTTTGTATTTTTCCTTGATGGAGTCAATGTTGAGACCCATTCCATAATTTGCCATCATATCAATGTAATATTCCCGGGGCTTTGCAGGCGCCTCAATTATTCCAGTTGTTGATATGATTGCTGGATTTGCCCCAACTAGTGCACGTCCATGATATCTAAAATCGGAATCATCAAAGGTGCAGGTAAGCTTGTTTGTAAATATCAGATGAAAATTATCCGAGTCTTCACTTGGAATTAATCTTGATACTATTTTGTGAAACTCAAATCCGTCATAGAGAACAATATTTTCTGTCTTGGATGAATCTGCAAATGATTCCATCTCAAACTGGATTTCTTCTGGTGTTGGTTCGTGCCTTTGGAATTGTTGTCTATAGTTGAAGATTCTAGTTACTGCAATGTCGCGTGCTGTTTCTAGCGTTTGATCTGAGAAGATATTTTTTCTTTGCTCTACTGGAACACCGAATGTTTTTTCTAGGAATTCTGCTAGTAAATCCAGTCTTAATTCCGGTATGGATGGTTCATTATAGAGATAGATCTTGGAGAACCGCACGACTTAGGTTCGGTTTAGTTCTTTTAACTTTTGAGCAGTAATTTCTGCTGCTCGCTTGCCTGAAAATAGCATGGATCCAAAGGTTGGGCCCATTCTTGGCAAGCCATGTGTTTCGGTAACAGACATGCCTGCAATAACCAGCCCTGGATAGACCTCACCTGTGGATTCGACTACCTTATCTTCGCCATCTTCTACCCACATTGGATTCATTCCCTTCCAGTCGACCAGCTTTCTGTCAACTAGTCTTTTTACTGCAACGGAATCATGACCTGACGCATCAATTACCATCTTTGATTCTAGTGCGACTGGGTCAACACATGTGATGTTTCTTGGCAATGCAGACACTGGCATCCAGTTTACTACAAGACCAGAGACTCGACCGTACTTTAGAATTAAGTCGTCGAATTTAGTTAGATTCAAAAATTTCACTCCTGCATCGCAGGTAGCTGCAATTAGCTTTGATACTGCATGTGGTCCTGCTGTGATGTATAGTCCCTCACCTGCTTGTTTGTATGGAATTCCAAGCTCGTCCCAGATTTTTTGTGCTGGTGCACGTACTGTTACTGGATTCATCATGTATCCCCCAAGCCAGTAGCCGCCCCCTAGATAGTTGTTCTGTTCTATGATCAATACCTTGTAACCCATCAATGATAATTCTCGACCGGCTGTCAGGCCTGCTGGTCCTGCACCAATAATTATAACATCGGATGTGATCCGCTCCTTGAATACTGCAAAGAATTCATCTGCAATTGCTGCTGTAATCTTTGCCTCATTTACGTCTGCAAAGATCTTTGTTTTTGTCTGAGTGCTCTGCATGAAATTAGCCCGAATTAAATGACATTAATAGTTTATTGTCGTCTGCGCACAAATTACTTAGGTGGTACTAATGCGAGGCGGAAAAATTTGTCAGTGATTTTGTTGAGTCGGCAAATTCCAATTTTTATCAAAAATTTATATCCAAATTTAAGGGAAGTTAGTTGAATTTGAGTACCATAACAAAACAGTCCAAGAATGCAAGAAAACCCAAGGTAAACTGGGCAAGAATTGAAGAAGCCGACCATTTTGCAAACACTGTCAGGGAATTCAGACAGGGTAAGATGGATCCCGACTTGTTCCGACGATTCAGACTACAAAACGGCGCATATGGTACTCGAATGACTGATGATTATGCAATGGTGAGAATAAAGCTTCCAGCAGGTGAAGTATATCCGCACCAATTAGAACGATTAGCTACACTATCTGAGCAATATTCCATTGGCTCTGCGCATGTATCAACAAGACAAAACGTGCAGCTTCACTGGGTGGTACTGGAAGACGTATCTGAAATAATGAGGAGCTTGGCTGAAGTTGGCCTAACATCACGAGAGGCTTGCGGAAACGCAGTCCGAAACGTAATGTGCAGTCCGTTGGCAGGAGTGTGTGCAGCAGAAGAGTTTGATGTGACTCCATACGCAATAGCCACTGCCAAGTTTTTCCTGCGAAACCCGCTAAACCAATCGCTACCAAGAAAATTCAAGTTCAATTTTACTTGCTGTGAAAAGCACGGAATGGCAAGAATGGTAGATGTTGGCCTAATTCCACAAATCAAAACAATCAATGGACAGCCGCGAAAAGGATTCAAGGTTTTCTTGGGCGGTGGTCTTGGCAACAAGTCATTTGTAGGACACCAGCTAGAGGACTGGACTCCAGAAGACGACCTACTGTACACATCAATTGCAACAATTAGAATTTTCGACAGACTAGGTGATAGGAAGCACATGGAACGCAACAGAATGCGTTACCTTGTTGATTCTATGGGATGGGAGCAATTCCAGAGTCTGGTTCTCAAAGAGCGAGCGTTAGTAAAGACGGTCCAGTCTGTAATTGTGAAATTGTCTGTTAATCAAACCCCGCAACAACTAGAACCACACGTTAGGATTTCTGGATTTGACGGCAAGTCGATTCCTGATGGATTTTCGAGATGGCGTAAGGGCAACACGTTTGCACAAAGACAGGCTGGCTACTATTCCGTATCGATAACACTAGAGGCAGGAGACATTACTGCAAGCCAGATGAGAGCAGTGGCAGAAATCTCCAAGGAATTCTCAGCAGAAGGATATGCACGAACTGGTTTTGTGCAGGACATTTATCTTCGATATGTAGCGGAAGATGACTTGCCGAGACTGTACTCTAAATTACTCGAAGTAGGCCTTGCAAATCCTGGCTCACTTACAATGGTGCACCCAATTGGATGCTCTGGCACCACCTCGTGTAATCTGGCATTGACCAACTCGCACCGAATGGCAAAGGAAATTCAAAGAAAATTCATTGAACTCAAGCTAGACGAAGATGAGGACCTCAGAGAGGCATCAATCAAAATTAGTGGATGCCCAAACTCTTGTGGACAACACGAAATAGCAACACTTGGATTTTACGGAGGCGGAGGCCGAGTTGGAAAGGACATGTACCCAGTATACCAGATGTCGCTTGGCGGTCGTTCTGATGGCGAGACAATGCTTGGGGTAAACGTATTGAGAATTCCAGCAAAACGTATTATTCCTGCAATATTAAAGCTAATCGAGACATTCAAGGCAAACAAAAAACAGGGAGAGGACTTCAAGTCTTGGATTCACAAACTAGTAACGGGACATGCAGACTCACAGGTCAAAACCATAGATGATGTTAAAAAAATTCTCTTGCCGTTCACCCAAACCCCGACAATTGAACAAGACAAGGATTTCTATGCAGATTATGGAAGTGATTCCAGCTACCATACCAGAACCGGTAAGGGAGAATGCGCAGCTTGAGCAAACTCACAATTGATGCTGATCATCTCCGTGGCCAGCTACGCGACAACAGCATTAGAGTAATTGATGTGCGACGAGCAGAGGACTACAAAAAAGACCACATTCCAAAATCTGTCAATCTGCCGCTGGCAGAACTACTAGCAGATGATTCGCCAGAAAAAGTGCTCAAAATATCACAAAACCTGGGAATTGACGATCAAACCCCCGTAATAGTATATGATGACACCTTTGGCGCACTGGCGTCGCGTGTTGCATGGACTCTGCAATACTTGGGACACTCTGAGGTTTCATTATTGGACATGACATATTCGCAGTGGAAAGGCCTAGGTCTTGAAACAGACACTGCTGAATCTACACCAACATCCAAGACGCATTCTCTAAAACTACAGCCAGAAATCATGGCAACTGCTGACTATTTGGAAAAAGCAAAGGAAAACAAAAATGTTGTAGTGCTTGATAATCGCGAGCGCCTCAATTATTTGGAGCAACACATTCCAGGTGCAGTAAATATTCCATATAGAACACTTGCATCAGAAAACAAGATACTAAAGCCAAAAGAGGACCTCAAGCGCCTGCTCAAAAACAGAAACATTCCACAAGATGCAGAAATCATTACGTATTGTGGAAGTGTAGGGACACTTTCCGGCCTTGCATATTTTGCTCTAAAGTCAGCTGACTATCCAAATGTGAAACTGTATGTGCGTTCTTTCAAGGAATGGAAGGGCCTCAACAAGCCAATAGTAAAGCAGGAAAATGCAAACTATTGGGACCTATCTGCAGAATAATTATACTTGGCCGCGCAGTTTTTTGGTAACTACTGCCTCTATACTATCAAATAATCCGACAATCTTTTCCTTGTTTTCTTTGAGGTAGTCTAGGCCCTTGTCTTCGAGTCGAACCTTGTAGAGTCGTATCTCTCGATGTTCTTCTAGGAACTGCTCAATCATTGTGGCGCCAAGCTTTGCAGGATCAATGAATGCGTCAAAATTCTTGATAATTTTCTCAACATCTTCTTCTTCGATTGCAATCTTGGTTAGCTGGATTGCCTCGCTGACATCTTTGAGTGACTTGACTGTTCCTGGGAGCTTCTTTGTTGTTCCAATGAGGCTCTTCTTTTCTACGCCAATCTTTGCTGCCATCTCTGGCTCGATATCATAAGTGTCAATTTTGTTGAGTCCTTGTCTTTTCTCGTTTTTGACAATGAGGCCTTTTTCTAGTAGCTTTTGTAGCGAGTCTTCAACTTCGGCCTTGCTGATGAATGTGGTCCAAACTATAGCTCCAATTGTGTGGTAGCCCTGACGTATTGATTCAAACACAACAAGCTCTACAATTCTTCTAAAACTTTCTTCGATTTTGATATTTGTAAAGTCTTTGTCTCGGACTGCGCGCTTTGCATTTTTGACATCGATCTCAATTGATCTTTTGAGCGCTTCAATGGAATCGGGAACTTCGTTTAGCATTGACAAATAACACGCCTTGTTGTACCAAGCCATTCCAAATGTTGGGTCGGACTCTATTGATTTTTCTGCGCAATCTAGTGCCTTTGCGTATTGTTTTTGCTGATAATGAACCAGGGATTTTAGGTTCCAGGCCTCTGAGTTTGCAACATCAATATCTAAGACCTTATCATATGCTTGGAGCGCACCTGCATAATCATCTAGGTGAAATTTGGAGTAGCCCATTTTTAGCAGTGCCTCGGTATTGGTTGGGTCTATTCGAATAATCTGATCAAAGACCTTTACTGCATCCTCTAGGCGCTCATCTGCCATCAGATGAATGCCTTTTTTGAGCAGCTTTGTCTGCTGATAATCTACCTTGACTAGACTTGTCTTGGATTCGTCAACTGGCTTTGGAAGGTTTACCTCTTCTTTTTCCTCCAAACTCTTTTTCATTTGTCATTTTTGTAGCTAATTCGAATAAATACCAAGCTGATCATCTACGAGCAAGGAAACTAGATCATACATAGAAAATCCAAATATACTTGCAGATTACAACCTGTTTGATGTCTACTGAGGCTAAGAGGCTCGAGGTTTCTGGCACAGCACCGTTTAAGCAGTCTGGCGTCTATGAAGTCCAAATTTCTATTTGTGATTCAATGCCTTCAACCGAAGAAATTGTCTCAAAGCGCTTTACTCATTTATGGCAGGAACATTACCATTTACATGTCAAAGATGCCAAGTTTACACAGACATTAGGCTCTGATTCAAACCCAATCCCGGATTCTGTCTTCGGGTTATCATCAATTTGGATTATTGTAAGCGATCAATTCTCATCACTACACTCTGTTTTTGAAGTCAAAGTGTCTGCACCTGAAGAAATCTTTGCACCAGTAGAAGAACCAGCGCCAAGACGCAAACGCGAAGTAGAGCATGTGTCAGAAGAGCGAGCTACTCGAGGAGAGAGAGGATTGCGTGGCGCACCTGGCTTGCAAGGAGACAAAGGCCCGACAGGACCTATGGGTCCACAAGGTGAGCGAGGCCCAATAGGCCCACCAGGTCCAGCTGGAGTTCAAGGCGACAAAGGACCAATGGGCCCGATGGGACCAATAGGCCCACAAGGCGACAAAGGACCAATCGGTCCAACAGGAGACAAAGGCGATAGGGGCTCTACCGGCCCACAAGGTGATAAGGGCGAGAAAGGAGACAAGGGATTAACTGGCGATAAAGGAGACAAGGGAGACAAAGGCCCCGCAGGTGACAAGGGAGACAAAGGAGACAAGGGATTAACTGGCGATAAAGGAGACAAAGGAGACAAAGGTCCACCAGGCCCACCAGGAGACAAAGGAGACAAAGGTCCACTAGGTCCTGCTGGCGACAAAGGTGTAACAGGTCCGCCAGGTCCGCAAGGCGAGAGAGGTCCAACTGGAATCCAAGGTCCGCCGGGAGACAAGGGTGTCATGGGTCCGCCAGGTCCGCAAGGTGATAAAGGCCCTACAGGCCCACCAGGCCCACCAGGAGACAAAGGAATTCAAGGTCCAATAGGAGAGCGAGGCCCACGAGGTCCGCAAGGTCCTGCGGGAGACAAAGGTCCGCTGGGTCCACCAGGCCCACCAGGAGACAAAGGTCCAAAAGGCATTCAGGGTGAAGTTGGCGATAAAGGTCCGCAAGGCCCACAAGGTCCTGCGGGTGAAAAAGGATTAACCGGGGTTCCAGGCCCACAAGGAGAGCGAGGCCCACGAGGTCCGCAAGGCCCACCAGGAGAGAAAGGCCTTACAGGTCCGACCGGTCCGCCGGGAGACAAGGGACCGTCTGGTCCGCAAGGCCCACAAGGCGAGCCTGGTCCACAGGGGCTGGCAGGCGAGCGAGGTCCGCAAGGCCCACAAGGAATTCAAGGCCCACAAGGCGAGCGAGGTCCAGTGGGACAGCGAGGACAGTCTGGTGACAAGGGTCCACTAGGCCCACAAGGCCCACCTGGAGACAAGGGTCCAAGAGGCCCACCAGGCCCACCTGGACCACCAGGAGCAACTGGAATGTCTGATGAACAAAAAGCATTATTCAAGGAGCTACTCGAGGTTTTGTCTGCCAAGAACATCATATCTACTGAAGAGCAGATAAAACTGATGAGCTATCTGTACTAGTATATGAGCGAATCAAAAAATAAAATTGATTTTAAGATGCTGGACTATGAACGAGTCGGCGTGGATTTTGTCGCGTTCAAGCTGGAAGATGGAGCACTAGTCAAAGTCAAAGTTGATCTGGATCGAGTCGGAATTGCGCAAAACCACAAAAACCCAGATGGTACACCACATTATGCAATCAACACATCAGTAAAAATTTCAATCATACCAAATGATCGCAAGTTTTCTGTAGAGAAAAATCTCAAAGACAAACAAGCTCCGCCGCCACCAAGTCAAATGTTTAGTTAATAGAAAAAGAGTATTTTGCGCCAATCTGCTGATTGACGCTTTACGACTTTTTATCGTCGTCGTTTCTTTGCTGGTGCTTTTCGCTTTGCTGCTTTGCGTTTTGGAGCTGCTTTCTTCTTTGAAGCTGCTTTTCGCTTTGGAGCCTTACGCTTAGCTGCTGCTTTACGTTTAGTAGCCATTACAAAAAGTGATGTTCGCTTGTTTTTCTATAGTAATACTAAACAAAATTACACCAACTGATTACATATTGTACACGATTTTTTTTTGCAACAAAAAAATTTCTGATCGCAAAAATTTCAGTAAACACTTTCAGCTGACGGTCTTTTTCCTTGCAACCAGCTTGTATGATTACAAATTGTGCATTTGTATTGTCTTCTACGCTTGTATGTTGCGTTCTTTGCAATGAAAATGATTTGTTGTTTTGTCTTGATCATACAGTAATTGCACCAACGGCTCTCCGTTTCTTGATCCATCTTAGCGTGTTTTGATTATTGTGAGTATGTCTTCGTCTTGCAACACATGATGCAATCCAACTCGCTGTCCGCCAAACTTGACTGACTTGCCCCAAACCAATCCGTAACGAAATTCTTTTTTCATGCTGCGATGTAACTTGTTGCAAACATCTTCGACTGTGGAATTTCTTCTGATGATTAGCGGTTCTTTGAAATCCGTCTCTCCGCCCTTTGGCCTCATGTATAATCGGATAAAGTCGAGTTTCTCATAGATTTTTTCTTTGACTAGTTCTATGTTTAGGCCCGAGTCTGCGGAAATTGGAATGACCTCGGATTTTACCTTGGTTGTTACTTCTTTGACGAACTTGGGGTCGACTAGGTCGACTTTGTTGAGAACCGTGATGGATTCTGCGTAGCTTTTATCGCCTGTTAGGTAGTCGACTAACTGCTCTGAGGTAATATCTTCGCGTATTACCACCCTTGCGCTTGTAATTCCATACACGTTTAGTATGTCACGCACAAGTTTTTCGGACATGGATGTGAGCTTTACTTGCTGGGCAATTGCCACACCTCCTGTGAATGCCTTTTCCACCACAATGTTTGGCGGCTTTTGGTCAAGCCTGATTCCAATGTTGCCAAGCTCTGTTCGCAGAACATTTTCATGGTATGGCTGAAAAACATCTAACACCAAGATTACCAGATCTGCACTACGGGCAACTGCAAGAATTCTTTTGCCCAGGCCTTTTCCCTTTGATGCGCCTTCGATGATTCCAGGCAAATCTAAAACTTGGATTCTTGCTCCTCGATATTCTAAAATTCCTGGAACTACTGTTAGTGTGGTGAATTGGTATGCTGCTACTGCAGAGCGCGAGCCAGTTAATTTGTTTAGCAAAGTGGATTTTCCAACACTCGGCAATCCGATGAACACTACTGTTGCATCGCCAGTTCTTTTTACATCAAATCCATCGGAGCTGATTCCAGTTTTTTTTGTCTGAATCGTTTCCTGCTCTCGCTTTAGCTTGGCGATTTTTGCCTTGAGCAGACCAATGTGATGCTCTGTTGCCTTGTTGAGCTGAGTTTGGTGTATTTGATCTTGGATTGCCTTGATCTTTTCTGGAATTCCCATTTGGTTTCAATTAAGAGATCTTGTTTTATCAATAAAATCTTTTGAATTGATTATTATCTAGGTTGTAGTGCAAAATCCCACATGAGACGCAAGACATTTGCAGTGGACATTGATGGCACCATAACAGAAAACGGCGGAGGAAGAATTCATCTTGGCGCACTCAATTCTTTGCGTCATATGAAAAAATTAGGACACAATGTGATCTTAGTTTCCGGCAGGTCCTCAGTTGAGGCGTATCTTCTTGGAGTTTTTGGTGGACTGGATACAATTGGTGTTGGAGAAAACGGCGGATGCATCACATATGGGACAAATGAGCATCATCTGATTGGCAACAAGGCGCAATGCGTAGAAGCATTGTCATTGATTAGAACTAAAATCGATAATGTGAGGGAAAAGCCGGTCTTTCCACGGATGACTGAAGTGGTACTAGAGAGAACTTTTGATATATGTGATGCGCAAAAACTGGTTCAAAACTCTTCAATGGATGTTGTACTAGCAGACAGTCAATATGCAATCCACATAAACTCGGCGGGTATAGACAAGACAACGGGGTTCAAAGAGGTAATGAAAAAGCTAGACATCCGATCAGAAGACGTAATCGCAATTGGCGATAGCGAAACAGACGTTCCATTATTTAGAATGGCAGGATACAGCATTGCAGTGGGAAATGCATTTGATGATGTAAAATCGCACGCAAAGATGGTTGTATCATCTCATGCAGGAGACGGTGTTATTGAGGCGCTAGACAAGCTGGCACCAAGTCTGTCGGAGTTGTAGTATGAGCTTTCGGGTTTTACTAGATGAAATAAGAAAAAACCTCCTAACAATACTCGATGAGCAAAAGATTTCAGGCCTTGCGTTTTCGCTAGAGCCAGCAAAGGAAGGCTTTGGCGATGTTAGCTGTAATGTGGCATTTTTGGCGGCAAAGACACTCAAGAAAAGGCCAAACGAAATTGCCCAATCCATATCGCAACAATATGAAAAATTTGTAGGCGGCTTGATATCCAAGGTAGAGGCGCATCCGTCTGGCTATGTCAATTTTTATGCTGATGTGGGCAAGCTAGGCAAAATCATCATTCTACAATCGCAAAAAGACGACTATGGTAGTGTGAATGTGGGCCACGGCTCTACCATAACAGTAGAGCATACCAGTGTAAACCCAAACAAGGCGCTACACATTGGCCATGTAAGAAATGTTGTGATAGGTGATTCTATAATTAGAATTTTACAAAAAGCCGGCTACAAGATCAACGCGCTAAACTATGTGGATGATTCCGGCCTGCAGGTAGCAGACATTTTGCTTGGCTTTACACACCTTGGATTTTCGCAAGAGCCGCCAGCGGGGCAAAAGTTTGATCATTATTGTGGCGATGAGGTCTATGTAAAGACCACAGAAGAATATCAGAAAAACCCAAAACTCCATGAAATCCGCAACCAAATCCTCAAGGAAATAGAAGATGGCAATTCCGAGACTGCAAAATTTGCCTCAAAAATAACAAATCGTGTGTTGTCTGAGCAGCTAAAGACATGCTGGCGACTAGGTGCATCATACGACTGCCTTAATTTCGAGTCCGAAATAGTTCGCTCTAAATTATGGCCACAAATCTTTGAGCATCTAAAGCAAATGAATATGATAAAATTCGAATCCGAGGGGAAAAATGCTGGATGTTGGGTCATACTTGCAGAAGGAGAAGAAGACAAGGTCTTGGTGCGAAGCAATGGCACAGCTACGTATATTGCAAAAGACATTCCGTATGCGTCATGGAAGCTAGGACTAGTCGACGATCCGTTCTATTACAAAAAATATTCTGATCAACCAAACGGAAAAACATTATACCAAACTACATTGGTTCCAAATGACTATCCAAAGCACGATTATTCCTCAGATAAAGTCATAACAGTAATTGACTCTAGGCAAGCCCGACTACAAAACATCATTACTGCATTGATGGCAAAATTTGGCGCAAACAAAAAGAAATACATCCATTTGTCGTACGAGTCTGTTACATTATCTTCAGACACTGCAAATTCGCTTGGTCTTTACACTGGAGGCAAGAATGCACAAATGTCTGGCAGAAAGGGCTTGTATGTAAATGCAGACAAGATTCTAGATGCTCTGGAGCAAAAAACACTAGATGAGACAAAAAAGCGCAACCCGGATCTATCTGATGATGTACTGTACCAAATAGCAAAGAATGTGGCAGTAGCCACACTGCGATACGAGATGATCAAGCAGGACCTGGACAAAATCATAACATTTGACACTACCAAGTCGCTCAGCCTTGAAGGAGACACCGCGCCATACATCCAATATGCGTATGCTCGAGCCAGTCGAATCATAGAAAAATCAAACACAAAGCCAAACTTTGACGCAAAATTCGAACTATTACAAGACCCGTATGAATCAACTCTGATAAAATCAATTGGCAAGTTAGACTTGGCAGTACAGGATGCTGCAAACAATTTGTCACCAAAAGTGATTGCAAAATACTGCTATTCTCTTGCAGTTTCCTTTAATGCTTTTTATGAGCATGTGCGAGTATTGGATGCAGAGCCGGACTTGCTTAATGCAAGAATTTGTCTTGTACATGCCTTCCAAGAATGTCTGCAAAAAGCCTTGAGCATGATTGGCATCAACACGCCTGCACGAATGTAATCTAGTTGTTTTTTTTGAACAAACTAGGAAATAATATTATTTTACAGAAAATAATTCTATAATATGGCCCAAGTGTATGGTACCAATTTAGATAGTAAATGCGCCATCTGTGATGGTATAGTCGAGATAACAGAGGGTGCAGTTCTCTATGACGCCAAGTGGTACCATCAAAAATGCTGGGACAAGGATGGTAAAAATGGTCAAAGTAATAGTAGTTGATGATGATATAGACACAGTGGAGGTATTCTGTGAATATCTGGAAATCAAGGACATTACCGTAGTTGGTAGGGGGTACAATGGAAAAACCGCGGTGGAACTATACGAGAAGTTTCGTCCAGACATTGCACTACTTGATGTGATGATGCCAGAATATGATGGATTTTTTGCTCTGGAAAACATCAAGCAAATCAACCCACACGCCAAGGTCATAATGGTGACTGCAGATCTGACAGCAGATACTGAAAAGAAGCTAAAATTACTAAATGCATCTGCTATAATCTACAAGCCGTACGAAATTGACAGCGTAATTGACACAATACACCAAGTGTCCAAGCAAACAGTCACGATACCACAATAAATGCTATATTTGTCGTATTTGGATGTTATCACATGAAAATATTAATTGCTGACGATGAGCCAGACCTGCTCTCTCAATATCGTACCATTTTAGAAGATAAGGGACATGAGGTTGTCACAACACTTGATGGTGAATCTTGCGTTTTGGAATATTCAAAGAAATTATCTCAAGATTACTCAAATCCGTTTGATGCAGTGATTTTGGATTATTCAATGCCGAAACTAAACGGATTGCAAACCGCAAAGGAAATTCTCGGCCTGCACCCGACACAGAGAATAATATTTGCGTCTGCATATGTACAGGAAACACTGGTTGATTCCATCAAAAATCTAAAGCAAATTGTGGAATTACTGCAAAAGCCATTCTCACTGCAAGCACTTGTTGATACCATTGAAGACAAGAACATCTACGAGGAGCTTGCAAAGCTGAACGTCAACGTGCAGAACTTAATGGACCTCAACCCGACACATGCTCAAATCCGTGACTATTTGGAAGCACTGCGCAAGATCCAAAAAGCAAAAACCTTCTAGATAGCTTATTATTCGAACTTTCAAGTGCCAGATTATGAAGATAAAAAACAATGCATACGTTTTGTTTTTCTATAATGATTCCAAGAAATGGCTGCAAAAAATAGACCGCAAGCAGTCACTGCATACTCATGTTGGTGTCATAAAACACAAGGATGCAATTGGAAAGGAGTATGGCACAAGACTGCGAACAAACAAGGACAAGTATGTCTACATGCTGGAGCCTACCATACATGACTTTGTAATGAAGAGCCAGCATGGCACACAAATTGTTTATCCAAAAGACTTGGGATATATTGCCGCAAGGTCAGGCGTCCAGTCGGGACAAAAAATATTGGAAATTGGTACTGGCAGTGGTGCTCTGACTACGTTTATGGCAAGCATTGTCAAGCCTAGAGGCCATGTCTACACATTTGATGTGGCACCCGACTTTATGGAGATTGCAAAAAAGAACATCACACGTGCTGGCATGCTAAAATACGTAACAATGCACGAGCTTGACCTAAAAACTGCCAAGAAAATGCCCCTATCTGATATGGATATGGCAATAGTGGACTTGGGTGATCCGTGGACGGTGGTTCCACAGGTCAGAAAGATGCTTAAGGGCTCTGGTGCATTTGTGGCAATATGCCCTACAATGAACCAGCTGGAAAAGCTGACAGCGGCCCTAATTGAAAACGAGTTTGCCGATATAGAGTGCTCTGAGCATATCTTGCGAACAATAGATGCAAGGGAGGGAAAAACCCGACACTCATTCTACGGAATAGGCCATACCACCTATGTCGCATTTGCAAGAAAGGCATTCTATGACAAAAAGTCCAAAGTAGTGGCAAAAAACACTGAACCCGAAGAGCCAGAAGCACAAGAATCTGACTAGTGCGCTGTTCGTTTTACTCAAACAGACACAATCTAATAGTCTTTTTTAGGTTGAATCAGACTGATCCGAATTGCTATCTGCCCACAAAAAGACTGACAAGAAAATGCAGCTAGATGAAGCACGCAAAAGTATTGATGATTTTGGAGTAATCCATTCGGAAAACCACATCACAAAACAAGACATTGAAAAACTTGGCTTTGCAGACGACATTAGAAAACTAAAGTCGATTCATCGAGAAAAGATGCTAGAGGATCTATCATGTCTACTCAATGACAAGATAAGGGAATTTGAGAAAATAGAACAAGAAGACAAGTGGAAGGAATCCGTACTACAAAGACTAAACACAGAACTAAACGCCAAAGTAGTTGAGCTAGAGCAGGCAAACAAGACCATATCTGCAGAAAAGGCAAGATCGGATGAGCTAAACAAAAAACTACAGGAAACCCTGCTAAAACTGCAAAGCTCAGAAGAACAATTGCGACTGGAACGAGACTGGCTTGCGCAACAAGTAGAGCAAAAGTCCAAAGAAGTACTAGAGACAATACGTGAAATGATAAAGAACGAAAAGCCGCAATAATCGAAGAAAATTTATCCAAACCTCATCTAGAAAACTAGTGGCCCAAAACCTCACAGCTATTCTGGTAAAGAAATTCGTCCCGGGCAGAAAGTCTGATTCTAGAAAGGGGCAAAACGGCAAGGTACTGGTTGTTGGCGGGAGCTACATGTATCATGGTGCGCCAATCTTGGCATCACTTGCCGCACTTCGTGCAGGAACTGATTTGGTGTATACTGCAGTTCCAAAGATTAACGCGTCAGCAACACGGGCTGTGTCGCCAAACCTGATTGTGATTCCAATGGTTGATGCCAAGCTTACACGGGGCTCTGTAAACAAGCTTCTAGGCCAAGTACGATCAGGCCTGGACTCTGCAACAATTGGCATGGGTCTTGCAGTGGCAGACGAAGAAGGCCTTAAAGCCTTGATTCGGGAATTGTCTGCACAGGATGTTAGATTATCCCTTGATGCCAGTGCACTGGTTAGTTCCATTCTGCCTATAATTCCGCAAAAAAACATTGTACTGACTCCGCACGCAGGCGAATTTCAAAGACTTTTTGGCGTTTTGCCGTCAAACAAAATCAAGGAAAGGACTGCTCTGGTGGAAAAATACGCAAAAGAGCATTCTGTTACAATACTGCTCAAGGGACCAGTTGACGTGATATCTGATGGAAACAAGACCTACCTTAATCCAAAGAACTTGCCGTCCATGACAGTTGGCGGAACTGGTGATGTGTTGTCAGGTTTGGTTGCTGCAATGCTTGCAAAGAATCGCAATTCATTGGAATCTGCGTCTGCAGCATCGTTTGTTAATGGAAATGCAGGCAAGCTGGCACAGAAAAAACACGGATTCCACATTATTGCGACGGATCTGGTCGACAACATTTCTAGTGTGATGAAGCCATTTGACAAAGTGATTTGATGAAAAAAATTCTACAACACGTAGACAGGAGCATGCCAAGTCTGGTATCTGACCTACAGACTCTGATAAGACAGCCTAGTGTTTCTGCAAAAAATGAAGGAATAGAGCAATGCGCAAGGTTGGTTGCAAAAATGCTAAAAAAATCCGAAATAAAGTCAGAGATTTTGAGGCTAAAAGGAGTAGCACCCCTAGTTTATGGCGAGATAAAATCAAAGAAAAACCCAAACAAGACGATTCTGTTTTACAATCATTATGATGTCCAACCAGCGGAACCATTCGAGTTGTGGGATGACCCACCGTTTAGTGGAAAGGTAAAGGGCAACAAGATTT
>CAYYBJ010000013.1:0-25879 GCA_964470325.1 uncultured Candidatus Nitrosotenuis sp.
TGGCTGGTTTTGTATTGCCTCTACAGATTCAATTAGCGAGTCAAGGTCTTCCTGGATTCGCTCAAAGTCAGTAGTGTCTGTTGGGAATATCCATACGGGATTGCCCTCTTTTGGCAGCTGCTCCTTGATAGCATTAAGATCCTGAAGCATCAGTTGCGGATTTCCACCTGTTGCAATTCTGTCCAGATAACCACGAGATAAATCCAGTGGATACACATCACTTTGGTATCCTTGGTATGCCATGTATGCACCAAAGATTATGACTGCAAACATACCGACTAGTGCCATTTGATAGTAATTGTCTGCCATTTTTTCTGCTTTTGATTTTGGTCGGTCAGATTTATTTCTTTTAAATCTAGAATGCGAGAGGCTCTGGTATGCCACATAAAAGAATCCAATTGTAGGAATAGCTATGATTGGCGCAAATACAGGATTCTTTGAGAATATAGCAATCAAGATTCCCATCAAGCCATAGACTCCAAAGAAGATCTCCAGCAGCGTGGTCTTGGTAAATGGCAGATTGTACGCCTTGTCGCGCCAATCATCAGTGTTCTTTATGATTCCATATTTTGGCGTGCGCAAAAACTCGTTCTTTTTGCCGAACAATCCATCAAAGACAGCCACAGTGTTATTTATAGAAAGTCCTGCAGAATAAATCAGCAAAAACGGCATTACCTTTGCCTTTTGCTTCCAGTTTTGGCCCCACAAATTGTAAATCACAAACAGATATGCGAACGGCCCCATCGCAAGATATGTCGCAATGGTCAGTGCCGGAACAAATTTTAGCATGTGCAGATTAAAGTTTGCTGCCAAGAGAATCGGCAGAGCCAAAAACTGTATCAACAACAATGGATATCCAATGTGGCGCGTAAGCTGGACAAATGCCTGAACTTTTGCCTCTAGTGGAATGTGTCTTTTTATTATGATATCGCCAAGAAGCTTGATTGCGCACTGGATTGCCCCCTTTGCCCATCGGAATTGCTGTCTTTTTGCGGCATTCATCTGGACTGGCAGCTCCGCATCAACCACAATATCCTCAATGAATATACACTTCCATCCCTTCATCTGGGCCCTATAGCTAAGATCAAGGTCTTCTACTAGTGTGGTAGTGTGCCATCCACCAGCATCATCAATGCAGTCTTTTTTCCAAATTCCTGCTGTTCCATTAAAGTTCATGTACATCTTGGAGTTGCTCTTTGCCTTTTGTTCCACTAGAAAATGAAAGTCCAGGCTTAGCGCTTGCGCCTGAGTCATTGCAGAATAGTTCTCATTTACGTGGCCCCACCTGCACTGGACTAGGCCTATGTTTGATTTGGCAAAGTACGGCATTGCCTTTTTGAGAAACCATTTCGGTGGAATAAAATCAGCATCAAATATTGCCACATACTCCGTGTCAGTCAAAGTCATTGCATATTTTAGGGCGCCTGCCTTGTACCCCTTTCTTGTTCCTCGTCTAATATGGACAATGTCATAACCAGATTTTTTGTAGTTGTTTATATGATCATGCAATAGATTTGTAGTGTCGTCATCAGAATCATCAAGCACCATTATCTTCATTTTGTCTTTTGGATAATCCATTGCACAAACAGCATCGACTAGTCTTGCCGCCACGTATTTTTCATTATACAATGGCAGTTGTATTGTAATTGACGGCGTGCCAATTTTTTTTACAGAGTGCCGATCCTTTCTTCGTATTGCCAAAAACGCAAGATAATAGAAATTAAAAGTATAGGCAGTCAGCAATATTGCCGAAATTATGAAAATATCAAAGACAAATACTGTAAATGGATTTACTGCCATTACAAATCACCCATAATGTGGGTATTTACAACTTAGGATTTTCTTTGGAAGATTTTGATTGCTTGTGGTGGGCATACTCCCTCACATGCTAGGCAAAAGATACAGTCTGGCTCGCGTGCCATTAGTGGTTTTTTCTCAGATGCTGGGTTGCCAGGCGTATCAAACCACTCGTACACTCCAACAGGACATGCATCAATGCATGCACCGTCTGCTATGCAAATATCAAAGTCAACTGAGACAAATTCTCCCCAAACTCCCATTACACCATTGTCTGTTCCCTGACGTCCCCAAGTTTTGATGACGTTTTTGTTTGCAGCGACAGTGTATGGTGAGCTTGCAGGCATGTGTGATTTGTATTCAACATCGATTGGTCCTGGCTTTGCACCATCTCTGGCTTCAACTACTTGGGCAGCAGCTGCAGTAGGTGTTCCCTCTGGTGCTTCTACCTTTGGTTTTGGTTTTGCGTTTGGAACTATTTTTGCAAGCGGCGTTAGCTCTTCTAGTCGTTTGGTTGCAGCCTCTTGCTCGATTTTTTCTGCCTTCATGAGGCTTTCAATCATTTTATCAGCTAGAATCGTGTTTCTCAGAATTGTATCAATTATCATTTTTGCATAATAGTCCGCCTTTTTGCGATAGTCCTTTACCCATTGCGGGTCTCCAAACTTTTCAATTGGGAAAATCTGGTAAATGATATCGACTACTTCGCCAGAAACAATTTCTACTGTTATGGAAAGGTCAACTTTTTGGTAGCCCTTGGCGTCTGGGTCCGGCATGTTTTCTTCCTTCCATGTATATGTGGCAAAGATCCTGTCTGCAAAAGTATCCATGGTAAAGGTCTTCTTTAGTCCCTCAGTGATTGATTTCATTTCTGCAGGATCTTCTAGCTTAATTGGCAAGCGATACAGACCAAGCTTGTATCCGTGTAATGGATAGACACCTCTTTTTGCAGTCGGTGACTCCATTGTGTAAACTCGATCTCTTAGTAAAAGCGACATGATGTTTTTTGATTCTAGATGATTTTTAAATCTTATTCAATCCGAGTCGTCAGGACAGGTAAGCTCACGCAGCTCTGTGTATTTTTTTTCCATCTTTTCCGCATGATCTACCACTTGGGTAAGATCGTGGCTTTTTTTTGGATAATACCACCTAATTGGAACCCAGTGTCCAATCCCATCCATGTCGTGAATCATGCCCTTGTCTGCTAGAACTTGGTATGTCTCATCTAGGGTTTGCTCACGCACAGTCAAGCCTCGCTTTGTTCTGTCTTCTAGGATGTGATCTTCCGGACCATCTTTGATGTAGTAAAATGCGCCCTTTTTGAGAATTGGTAATTCCTGACTCAATTTATTTTTCTACTGGGTTGCCTATCATGTTACCCCATTCGGTCCAAGAACCATCATAGTTCCTAACCTGTGGGTAGCCAAGCAAGTATTTTAGAACAAACCAGGAATGTGAGGAACGCTCGCCAATTCTGCAATAGCAGATTATCTCCTTGTCTGGTGTGATTCCCTTTGGTACATAGTTTTGCTTTAGCTCATCTACTGTCTTGAATGTGCCATCGGCGTCATTTACTGCAGTAGCCCATGGAATGTTTTGTGCTCCAGGCACATGTCCACCCCTTTGTGCATGCTCCATCGGATATTCCGGTGGTGCAGTAATTTCGCCTGTGAATTCTTTTGCAGATCTTACGTCAACTAGGCCAACTTCTTTTCTGTCTAGTGCACGCCTTACATCAAATAGATATGCTCTTAGCCCTTCATCTGGAGGCTGTGCTACATAGTTAGTCTGTACAATTTTTGGTTCATCAGTTGTGTATGGTTTCTTTTCTAGCTCCCATTTTTTTCTGCCACCGTTCATTATCTTGACATTTTTGTGTCCGTAATACTTGAAAACCCAAAATGCAAATGCTGCAAACCAGTTGTTAAAATCTCCATACAGAATCACTTCGCTTTCCGGCTTGATTCCATTTCTTGACATTAGTTCCTCAAACTGTTTTTTATCTACAATGTCGCGAGTTACTGGATCATTAATGTCGCGTTTCCACCAAATCAGAGTTGCGCCAGAGATGTGTCCCTTTCTGTAAGCATTTTCTGGATCATAGTCTACCTCTACTAGCTTTAGGTTGTCGTTTGGGGAATTTTTTGACACAAAATCTATATCTACGAGAACTTCGGGATGTGCGTATGTCATTTTCAATTGTATCCAATTTGATGCATAATTAATTTTTTCCATCGTATCAAAAAACTACATTTTTTAAACAAACAATACAAAAACAAAGGGTTGAAGCTTAGTCGCGTAGGCATAGTATCCAAGTTTGGCTCTGAGGAATCAGAAAATGCGGCAAAAAAAGTGGCAAAAAAATTCATCTCAAGCAAGGCCGAAGTATTCACTATTGCCCCAGTAACAGTCGAGGGGGCAAAAAAGGTAGAATTAGTAGAAGACCTCAATGACAAAAAGCTAGACCTAGTAGTTACTATGGGCGGTGATGGAACCACATTGCGCACATTTAGGAGTCTTACAAATGAGGTTCCGCTTTTGACAATAAACGTTGGAGGAAACAGGGGAATTTTATCAGAGATAACACTGGATAAAATAGATGCTGCAATATCCGACATAAAATCAAACAAGATCTGGTTTGACAAGAGAACGCGAGTAGTAGCATCTGCTGGAGGCGAGGAATTTCCGCCAGCACTAAATGAGATCTACATAAACCGGCAAAACATGACCAAGACTGCGGAATTTGAGATAAAATTCCAAAACGACATTGTAAAGCACAAAATGGATGGAGTTATGATCTCAACTCCTAGTGGCTCGACAGGCCATTCATTTTCGTTTGGCGGTCCAGTCCTACACGAAAGCCTCGATATTCTAATAATTACGCCGGTTGCCCCAGTTCTAAGATTGTTACCATCAATTGTTGTGCCAGACGAAAAAATAGAAGTGATTTGCTCGCATGATACCAACATTGTAATGGATGCACAAGTGATCAAGACAGCTGGATTTGAAGAGCCCATAGTAATCAAAAAGTATCCAAAACGCGCAGTTTTTGTCAGACTCAAAAAGCGTGGCCTAAGACAGATGAGCAAGCTTGGCGTCTAGGGTTTATGACGCCAGTGCATTTTATGCAGGAGTCCCCTTTGCATCCCCAGAGCAAGGCCTCACCACAACCCTAGTCTTTGATGAAATCAAGCACATTAAAAAAAATCATGGGGTACTAGAAATTCTTCTAGACACTGACAGACTACAAATCCAGGATCCCGATTCTGCCAGCATAGAGTTTGTATCCAGTGCGGCAAAAAAAACCGGAGATTCCCAAAAATTATCAGATGCAGACATTTCTGCTGTGGCACTGGCACATCAACTGCATGCAAGCCTAGTTACAGATGATTTTGCAGTATCAAATCTTGCAAAAAACATCAACATTCTAGTGCAGCCAATAATGACAAAGGGAATCAAGGATGTAGGCAGATGGATTCATTATTGCGCAGGCTGCAAAAAGGGATTTTCCGGCCTAGAGTTTTGCCCCAACTGTGGCAACAAGCTAAACAGAAAGCTACTCAAGCGGTAATTTTTTGAAATACCAGTCAATGAATGAGCCATCATACAGACGAATTTGATCAAATCCAGCAAGTTTTGCCTGATAAAAAAGACTGGATGCTCGATGGCCGTGCATGCAATAACAAATCACAGGTTTGTCTTTTGAGATTTCTCTTTGAGAGAACAGATTTTCTATGGATTCCTTGGAATCAAGCAACAGCCCATCTTGCCCAATTCCATCAGTGAATGGAAATAATATTGAGCTTGGAATGTGGCCTCCAAAGAATTCCTGAGGAGTTCTTGCATCAAGAATTGTTGCCTTGCCAATCATGTTTTGTAGTTCTTCTGCCGAAATTCGAATATCATCCTGAATTTGAGGCACAAATTGTACTGGTGTGTGCTTTATTTGCGCTCGCGTCATTTCCAATCCCAGTCCCTGCCAGGTCCCAATACTTGCATCCAGAATTTTGGTGTTTTTTTGGCCCAAATATTGCAGTGTCCATGCTACTCGAAACACAGACGGATCCATCAGTTCGCCAGTGACTATGACAGTTTTGTCATTGCTTATTCCAAGATCACCAAGCAATTCGGATGTTTTCTGAGAGTCTGGCGCCAAGTGCGCACCTGCAGGACTGATCTGTATTAGCTGGTCAACTACCAACGATATGGAATTTGGAATGTGGCCATACGAATATGCGATTTTTGGCCTAGTGTCTATAATTACCAGATTTTGATCATTGAGGTTTTCTGTAAGCCACTGAGACGATACAAACACGTTTTAGAGATCCAGTGTTTTCTGATTTGATTCTTTGTGTAGCTTGCTTTGTTGTTCCAGCATATGCTTTATTTTTTTGGCACGCACCTCTCCTAATCCTTCTATTTTAGCAAGGTCGGCAAGTGAGGCATTTAGCGTCTTTGATGGTGAGCCAAATTTTGCAAGCATCCTAGCTGCCAGTTTCTCCCCAATTCCAGGAAGGCTGCACAAAACAGAGAGTTGTTGTCGTGATAGGTCATCAGACTTTTTGATTTTCTTGAGAAACGGTCCACGCAGTGAGTCCTTTCTTGAGCACATTGACACTAGCATCTTGGCAGTGTGTGTAGCACTAGGAGTTGGAATTATTGGAATCTTAAAATCAATTGCCACTGTCGAGATTGCTCCATAGAACACCAACGGGTTTTCTACGATTTTCTCAATTTCCTCGACATTTCCCTCCATGAGTATGACTGGATTCGCAAAGTGCTCCTTGAGCCTATTGCACTGATCAAAAAGCCTTCCATCAAATGTTGAGGATATCAAGTCAGAGACAGATTTGCGCTCTACAATTGTTTCAGGCGCCACTATATAGTCCCCTATTGGAAGTGTCTTTATCTCCAGATTAATTCCAACTGCACGAAGTAAGTCAGGTATGCCACTTTTTTTTTCTCGCTCATCTACTACAATTCGAAGATTTTCAATCTTCATGTCACAACTTGGTATGGTCTGTTATTTATTGAGGTGGCGGTTTTTGTGCGCCATGAATCATTTCGTTGATTTTGGCTTCTTGTTCTTTGATGCTTTCCTTGATTCGGGTTTCCTGCTTTGCCAATACTGTTACTCTGGTGTTTGCAAGCTCTTTTCTTTCTTCCAGTTCTGCTATCAAGGCAGCCTTGGTAGATTTTATCAGAATTGTTCCCGCATGCTTGTAGACAGGATCAGTGTCTGAGGCTTTTTTTAGCTCCTCCAGAGCCCGCTCAGATTCCATTTGTTCCATGTCTAGTTGTTGTTTTTGCGCCATAATTGACTGGAGGTTTTGCTGAGATTGTTGCAACTTCATTAGTTGTTCTTGCAACAATGGAGGAATTTGTTGGCCTTGCGACATGTGTTTGATCACCTAAGAATTTCTTATAACCCTAGCGATTGGAGCGAATCTGCGCTTGCCTGGACCAACCGCAGGGTAGAGTTAAGATTTGCTCGTAAATGCGCAAGCTCATCGGCAGCAATTTCAATGCGGATTGTGTTTTTTGCAGCAGAGATTTTCGTTTTTGTAGGATTTTCCGGATAAAATCGATTGTCTGCAGATAACGAGTCAAAAATTGCCCGAGTTTTGTTCTTGTCCTTTATTGATATAATTGCACTAAATGCTGACATCGTACGCGGTTCCAGTTATTTTGTAGCCGCATTTTTTGCATGACCAAATTCCAACTGCCTCTCGGCCAAACCGCAGCGAGCCGCATTGAGGGCATTTTCTTTTCTGTTTTAGTATAGAGTGTACAGCAGAGAATTTCTTTCTATGCTTGATTCCATATTTTTGTCTCAGACCTTTTAGCGATGCGCCTTTTTTGAGCATTTAACTTCTACCTGCCTTTTGTAAAATGTCCCTTATTTTTGCTCCGGTCGCAATTGAGAGTTGGCTGCACTTGACTAGCTGCTCTGGCGTGAATCCGTCGCTTCCTCCTTTTTGCACTGCACAAATGTTTCCGGCAGCATTTGTAGTAATTGTAATTCTGCCATCCATGCATGCCCATTCGTCTGCATTGGGGTCAACTATGATTTGGTCACCAATTTTGCCCATAGTGACAGAGACAGGAATTGTAGTGATTGGCGGCTCTGTAAATTCTCCTTCTACTTTGGTCACTACACCATCACTGTAATTGTATTTTGGAATTTTACAGGAAAGAACACTTGCAACAGATGCATAAGAGCACGCATCAAAAAGATTGCCATCATAGTCAGTCACAGAATTATCAATGAATATTCCAACTACAGATTTGTCTTTTTCTAATACTAGTTGTTTTAGGTCAACCATTCCGCTTTCTCTAATTCCTCTGTCCACCACACGAGCAAGCTCAATTACCTCTTCTCCTGGTGGACCAGGCTCTGCGGTTGGGTCTGCCAGTGGTAAGATTTCTGCAGTACAAATGAAAATTCCTCTATCTCCCAAGTCTGGAAATGGCTTGTCTGGCTGGACCTTTACTCCACATACTACTTCGGTGTCGCCCAGTCTAACGCGTGCTGAGCCTTCTGCCTTTGGGATTACACCAGTATCTATTGTTAGGGGCCTTGGCTCATCTAATGCACGGCCGTCAATTCTCTGTCCTTCTTTTAGAAGGGCAGTGATTTTTTTCTTTTTTAGATCATCAATAATTGTCGTGTTCATTGTGATTCCTCACCAAAGAATTTTTCCTGCAATGCTTTCTTTTGCACTTCATAGACTAGCTTGCATCCCTCTAGTGCAGTGTTGACGCATTTTTCATATTCCTGTGGTGTCAAGACTCCGTCAAGCTGAATTAGTGTAACTTTGCCCAAGTTTGGCATGTATGCTACTGGCATGTCTGCCTGGCCTTCCTGGTCTTCCTCATTGTTGATATCCAAGACTATAGTGTCAGCAACCTTTCCTGCGGCACATGCAGAAACCATGTCTCTCATTGGAATTCCAGCATCAGCCAACGCAACGGCTGCAGCATCAAGTGCAGCACATCTAGAACCGCCATCTGCCTGTAAGATTTCTATGAAAACATCAACTACTGTTCTTGGAAAGTTCTCCAACATCACTGCTGGTTCTAGTGCCTCTTTGATTACTTTGGAAATCTCGATTTCTCTTCTTGATGGTGCTGGGTTTTTTCTCTCCCCCACTGAGAATGGTTGCATGTGGTATCTGCATCGCAAAATTCCGCGGTCGGTGTTTGCTAGATGTTTTGGATGAACATCTCGTGGGCCAAACACTCCTGCCAAAATTTTGTTTTCACCAAATTCAATATATGCAGAGCCGTTTGCATTTTTTAAAACTCCTGCTTTGATCATAATTCTGCGAGGCTCATTGATTTTTCTGCCGTCGCAGCGAATTCCTTTATCGTCTAGTAGTACTATGTCTGTTTTTTTTACACCCATGATTATTCACTATTTGATCCTAACATTTGTTGTATTCTTTCAGTCAGATTTGGAACGTGTGCTTGTTCTTCGACCATTTTGATTGCTTCTATGGCCTTTAATAATCCCTCTGGCTCTTCGGCCGACACTACAACAAATCCATTTTGTCCAATTGTAATGATTGCCTTGGTTGCACTCTCTATTGTTTGAATCATAGAGCCACGTTTGCCAATTAGTCTTGGAACCTTGCTTGGAGAGATTTTTATCAGCTCGCCTTCTTCAATTTTGCCCAAGTCCCTGTCCGCTATTGTGATTAGTGGGTCACGTGATCTATCCGAATTTGCAACGCGGGCTGCAATCAGATCACCTGTCTTTAGTCGCGAAGTAAGATCGTCTACCTTTGGGTTAAAGTCCCGCCCAAAGACATCTTGTGCCGGTAAAATTCCTGCATAACAAGAATTGATGTTAAGCTCCCACGACAGAGATGTGTGTGATTTTACAATACCAATGATAAAGTCATCAATTCGAGGAATATACATTCCAGCAAGAGGAATTACGCGAACGCCGCTGTCAAAGATTTCAGAAATGCCAACAGTAGTAGCTATGATTTTGTCACCATAAAGATGAACATTTTCTTCTGCTCGATATGGGCCAGTTGTTATGACATCGCCAGGTATGACATATTTTCTTTTGATATCATCCATTACTTGACCATCTCCACAGTTGCAGAGCCCTTTGTAATGGAACCTAGTCTGTCGATCACGCTTGCCCTTGCGCCAGCAGGTATTTCTAGTATTGCTTTAAGTGATCCGTTGTTTTGCCATTCTTCTTTTTTTAGTGTGCCAGTTGATTTGAGGACTGCATAGGATTGGCCTGCATATTGAGCAGGCACCAAAATCTCAAGCAACATGTTTTCAGATTTTAGCGGTATAATGCTTCGAAGGCTCTCGACTACATCCTTGCACTGCTCTTCGGTATTTTTGAAAGGATCAATTGAGATTCTTGCTTGCTCTAGCGCCTGTTCTATTCGAAGTGGTGGATGCGGTAGGTGTGATCTTGGATCGACATAGGTCTTTGCGATAAACTCGATTATCTGCTTTCTTTTTTCTGTGACCATTTTGCGTCGCTGATCAGTTGTAAGGTTTAGGTCGCCTTTTTTGAGAATTATTTCAATTATAGAGTTAGTGTCTTCTGTTTTGAATGCCTTGAGAAGCTTTTCAGTGGACGCCCGAGTTCCCTTGTTGGAATCAGTATAGACCTCATCAGATACCAAAACAGTGGATACGTCCTTTCTTTTGCCAAGCTTGTATTCCAGGGCAGGATCGGGCTTGACGAGAATCTCAAATTTTTCTCCTGCCACAGAATGGCGGATCACGGTTACGTCAGTCATGGGTTTGGTAATGAAATATTGGTATTTATCTCTGTCAAATTCGGCTCAAAATCCACGCTAGATTTTTATGTGGACTTGGAAAAATTTTTTCAAATTGCCTTCTTTGGAGATAGTTTCACAAGACAAAAACCGTATTTCAGTCAAGCTAAAGGGCGTGGCATTACAATATGCAAATGCTCTGAGGCGAATCTGCCTAAACGGCGTCCCGGTCTTTGCAATTGATACAGTAGATATGATTGACAACTCCTCAGTAATGTCAGATGAGGGAATTGCCCACAGATTGGGCCTAATTCCAATAAAGACAGACCTAAAGAGATTCTCAGAACCACATTTGTGTTCTTGCAAAAGCCAAGCAGGTTGCTCAAATTGTCGAGTTATGCTGGTAATAGATTCTGGCGACACAGACACCACCAGAACCATCACATCAGCAGAACTAAGCTCCGAGGACCAAACAGTAAAGCCAGTCTCTGACAAAGTCCCAATTGTCCAGATTGCCCCAGGCCAAAAGGTAAAACTGGAAGCCTATGCAAGACTAGGACGCGGAACAACACATGCAAAATGGAATTCCGCAAACGTGTCAGTACTAACACATACTGACAAGTCAGATGAATTCATTCTTACAGTAGAAAGCACTGGTGCACTAAGCCCAGAGCAAATAGTAACTGCGGGTGTTGATGAGCTTGCTCAAAGACTGGAAGACTTTAAACAAATCATAACAGAACTAAAAGCCTAATCATAACATTATATTTGGGTTCTAAAAGCGCAATATCTATGACCAACCAGCTAGTCCAAACCATGGTAAAAGAGCTAAAGACAGCATCTGCAAAGAACAAGGCTCCGATTTGGGCAGATCTTGCAGAAATGGCGCTAAAACCAAAAATAGCAAAAAGACTAGTCAATGTCACAAAAATAGACCTAGTCACTTCAGACAATGATGTTGTGATAATACCAGGCAAGGTTCTAGGAACAGGTAACATTTCCCACAAGGTAACATTGTGCTCATTTGCAATTTCAACTGCAGCAGCCAAAAAAATCAAGGCGGCAGGTGGTAAAATAATTTCATATTCCGATTTGATTTCCAAGTTTCCAACAGGAAAAGGAGTGAGAATAATTGGATGACCAAGTTCAGTCAGTAATAGTGGACGGAACAAACCTTCTTGCAGGCAGGCTGAGCTCAAATGTAGCAAAACTGCTCCTACAGGGAAACCACGTTACCATAGTAAACTGTGAGAAAATCCTAATTAGCGGAAATAGAAGAAACATCATTCAAAATTACAAAAATTTTCTTGGAATTTCCAGTGTTTTGCATCCGGAACACGGTCCATACCACCCACGCAGACCAGACACCATAATTGCAAGAATGATTAGAGGAATGCTTCCAAGAAAAAAGCCATCAGGAACTGCAGCACTTCGAAGACTGAGAACATATGTAGGCGTTCCAAGTGGCCTAGGAACATCCAAAAAGACAAGTTTTGATAGCGCAAAAATAACAAGACCGCTGGCAAACTACACCAGTATGTCAGATCTAGCACATGAAGTAGGATGGAACAATTGACTCCAAAAACAGAAATCTATTTTGCAACAAGAAAGACCTCGCGAGCTCACGTATACATTACAAAAGGCTCAGGCAGAGTCAGAATCAACAATACTCCAGCAGAGATGATTAATCAAGAATCAGCAAGAGAGGTAATTCTATCACCACTAGAAATCGCAGGCGACCTAAGAACCAAAGTAGACATTTCAGTTAGAGTAAAGGGTGGGGGATTCATGGGTCAAGCATATGCAGCAGCAACTGCAATATCTCGAGCACTAACAGGTTGGACAAAATCCAAAAAAGAGCCCAAAGAGCACCCATTCCCAAAGCAAACAAGAACTGACCTCAGAAAGCGACTAAACGATTTTGATAAACACCTCCTAAGCGGTGACGCCAGAAGAAAAGAACCAAAGAAGTTTGGCGGGCCTGGCGCAAGAAGAAGAAAGCAGAAATCATACAGGTAGATTGAAAGCAGTAATCTTGGCAGGCGGCAAAGGTACGCGTGCAAGACCCTTTACTGATTATTTTCCAAAGGCAATGATTCCAGTCAATGGAAAGCCGCTGATTTCCCACATCATAAAACACCTTTCCTCATTTGATGTTATTTCAGAGATAATCATCGTGTGCGATTTGCAAGGATTTGGCGGCCAAATAAAGAACTATTTTGAGAAATCAAAGAAAGTAAAATTCATCCAAGATTCCGGCAGTGGGACAGCAGGAGATCTGGCACACTTGTCAGGTATGATAAAAAAAGAGCCATTCTTTTTGTGGTTTGCAGACAATCTCTGTGCTCTGGATTTGAAAAAAATGTTCAGGCACTATACCGATAAGAAAAGCTTGGCATGCATTGCCACAAGACAGTTCCGCAAGGAGGAAACAGGATTTGCCAAAGTAAGCAACGGAAACATTATCCAATTTATTGAAAAACCCACGATAAAAATGGAAAACTACGAGTGCACCGGAATCTATGTGTTGTCTAGCAAAATTATCAACATGATAAAATTAAAATCAAAGAAAAACCTGAATCTGTCCTATGATGTTTTGCAAGAATTGTCTCAAAGGGGCCAGGTCATCTCTTTTGACATTGGCAAAACTCCATGGATAGACATAGAATCACCCTCCATTGTACAAAGAAAGTCAGAGGATATTAAAAAAATAGTCAGTCAGATAAATCACAGTTTGTGATTTTGCTCAAATTGTGCAATCTTGTCTTGGCGTTGCAGCGTTATTGCTATATCATCTAGGCCCTCAAGCAGTGTCTTTTTTCTGGATTCATCAATGGCAAAATGAATAGATTTTGAATTGTATTGTATGGTCTGGGATGCAAGATCAACATTTACCACAGAATCAATTTTCATCAAATCTTCTACAATTTCCCTTGGCAGCGATATTGGTAGTATGCCGTTTTTAAAACAATTGTTATAGAAAATATCGGCAAATGAAGGTGCGATCACAACATCAAAGCCATAGTCCTTAATTGCCCATGCAGCATGCTCACGACTAGAGCCACACCCAAAGTTATCTCCACTAACCAAGATGCGAGATCCGGAATATTTCGGATTGTTTAGAACAAATTCCTTTTTTGGAGAATTGTTCTGATCATAGCGCCAACCATGGAATAAGAATTGGCCAAACCCTGTTCTTTGCACCAGTTTGAGGAACTGTTTTGGCACAATTTGGTCAGTATCCACATTTGGCCTATCGAGTGGAGTTATTATGCTGGATATTTTTTCTAGTTTTTCCATTTAGACCCATTCTCGAATATCTACAAAGTGTCCTGCAATCGCAGCAGCTGCTGCCATAATTGGACTAACCAAGTGAGTTCTTCCTCCAGCGCCTTGGCGTCCTTCAAAGTTTCTGTTTGATGTGCTCGCACATCTTTCTCCCCTGGACAAGATATCAGGATTCATTCCAAGGCACATGCTGCATCCAGATTCTCGCCACTCAAAGTTGGCATCCTTGAAGATTTTGTCTAGGCCCATCTCTTCTGCCTTTTTCTTTACTTGTTGGGATCCTGGAACAACCATTGCCCTGACATTTGGTGATACTTTTCTTCCTTGGATGATACTTGCAGCCTCTATCAAATCTTGAAGCCTTGCATTGGTGCATGACCCAATGAACACTCGGTCTATTTTGATATCAGTAATTGGCGTTCCAGGTTTTAGGTCCATGTATTCTAGTGCATTTTTTGCTGCAGTTTCCTGACTAGAATCACCTCGGGCAAATTCTACAGGCTCTGGCACTGATTCAGTAATATCTGCAGTCATGGCAGGATTTGTACCCCAGCTTACCTGTGGTATGATTTGCGATGCATCAATTTTAAAGGATTTGTCGAATTTAGCTCCAGCATCAGAGTATAGTGTGTCTTTCCATTTTTCCACCATACCATCATAGTTTTTTGGAGTGTATTTTCTGTTTTTTAGATAGTCAAATGTTTTTTGATCAGGTGCGACTAGGCCTGCGCGGGCTCCTCCTTCTATTGACATGTTGCATATTGTCATGCGCTCATCCATGGACAGATCCTCGATTGCTTGTCCGCGATATTCCAGTACAGTTCCGTTTCCACCTGCGGTACCAATTTTTTTAATTATTGAAAGAATAATGTCTTTGGCAGTAATTGCGTGTGTGTTTTTGCGCTTGCCATCCACTCGTATTTCAAATGTCTTTGGTTTGTCCAAAACAAGGCATTGTGTTGCCAATACATGCTCTACATCCGATGTTCCAATCCCTAGTGCAAATGCCCCAAATGCCCCATGTGTAGAAGTATGCGAATCGCCGCACACAATAGTAGTGCCAGGCAGAGTAATTCCAAGCTCAGGACCTATCACATGCACTATGCCCTGATATGGCGAGTCTAGGCCAAACAATGGAATTCCAAATTCCTGGCAGTTTTTCTCTAACGTTTTGATCTGTGTTGCAGAGATCTGGTCCGCGATTGGTAGTGACCTGTTTGTTGTTGGGACATTATGGTCCATTGTGGCAAATGTCAGGTCAGGCCTGCGCACCTTTCTTTTGTTTATTCGAAGACCGTCGAATGCCTGAGGCGATGTCACCTCGTGTACCATGTGCCTGTCAATGTAGATTAGTGAGCGGCCGTTGACTTCGTCTACTTGATGCGAGTCCCAAATTTTCTCAAATAGGGTCTTTGCCATAAATATGATCAGCAGTCTAGGTATAAAATTGTAAATTAGTCAGGCTTGTATTTGAAGAGGCCGCCTGCGGCAATGATTTTGGCCACAATCTCAGAGAACGGCTTCATAGAATAGGTCTGGTTTTTAGTAATGTTTTTGATTTGGTTTTGTGTAACATCTACTTCTATTTGGTCGCCATCAGAGATTTTCTTGTAGGTTTCCTCGTCTACTTCTATAGGAAGTAAGAATCCGCCATCAACTGCATTTCGATAAAAGATTCTGGCAAACGTTACTGCGATTACTCCCTTTATTCCACATTGGCTCAGAGCAATAGGTGCATGTTCTCTTGATGAGCCACAGCCAAAGTTGCGACCTGCTACTAGGAAATCTCCCTTTTGAACCTTGGAGTGAAAATTAGGATCGATTCCCTCCATTGCATGTTTTGCAATTTCATCATAATCGTGCAATTTTAGATATTGACCTGGCAATATCACATCAGTATCGATATTGTCTTTTTCGTATTTGATTACTTTACCCATCATAAATCACGCGGATCTGTTATTTTGCCAGTAACTGCAGAGGCAGCTGCAACTAATGGAGATGCCAAATATGTCTGAGATTCAACATGGCCCATCCTGCCAGGAAAATTCCTATTTGTTGTACTGATGCAGATTTCATCTTTTGCCAACACCCCCATGTGAGCACCACAGCACGCACCACAGGTTGGCGGACCCACGGTTGCTCCGGCATCTAGAAATATTTTGAGTAGACCATTTTCCATTGCTCTTTTGTATATGGATATTGCTGCAGGAAGTACCTCGGTTCGTATTTTGACTTGGCGCCCCTTGAGAATTTTAGCAGCTGCTTCTAGGTCTTCATATTTTGCACCAGTGCATGAGCCAATGTAGGATTTGTCAAGCTCAACTCCCGCAACATCGCGAACTGTAGCAATGTTTTCAGGAGAATATGGCTTTGCTATTGTTGGTTCTAGTTCTGATGCCTCGTATTCATACACTTGAGCATATTGTGCGTCCTTGTCGCCATAAACTGGGGAATATTTCGCATCTCCTCTATCTGCCAAATAATCAAAGACTTTTTGATCTGGCTCTATGATGCCGTTTTTGGCTCCTGCCTCTGTGGTCATGTTACATAATGTGAGTCTAGATTCGACAGACATTTCAGAGATTCCAGTTCCTCCAAACTGCATTGCATAATATGCAGCACCTTCGGTTCCAATATCACCAATTATCTTTAGTATGAGATCTTTTGCCATCAGGTGATCCGGCAATTTTCCATTTAGTTTAAAGTACAATGTCTCTGGAACCTTGAACCAGATTCTACCATTAAGCAAAACATATGCAACGTCAGTATGTCCCAAGCCGCAAGCAAAAGCACCTAGTGCGCCAGTGGTGTTGGTGTGCGAGTCACCTCCGACATATACTTCTCCTGGTAAGACCATTGCCTCTTCGTGAGATAAAGTATGACAAATTCCGTATTGCCCCATTCCATACTTGAAGTGTTTTTCAATTCCGTATTGCTTTGTGAATTTTGTTAGTTTTACAATATTTTCAGCAGAAATCTTTTCTGCAGATGGAACAAAGTGGTCTTCAGCAACCCAGACCTTGGATGAATTCCAGAGCCGATCAGTCGGTATGCCTTGTTTTTGGAGTTTTTCAAATACCTTGATCACTCCAGGCCCCGATACATCATGAATCATTGCCTTGTCCACATTTGCAAATATTATGTCATCAGGCGCTACGGAAGACTTGCCTGATGCGCGAGCAAGAATCTTTTCTGTTATGTTCACAGAACAAAGATCTAGTCATTTCAGATTAAAAGCTTTGGAGAAGAATAAAAAATGCGAAAACTGCAATCATGCCATGACTAGAATAATTCCAATCAAGGCATCAAGAAAGCAATCTAGCTTTGATCTATACAAGGACGTAGTAGAGTCAATAAAACCACATGTTTTGGAAACAGGAGATGTCCTAGTAATTTCAAGCAAATATGTTGCAAATTCCCAAGGGCGTCTGCTAGATATGACAAAGACAAGACCATCATCGGATGCCGCTGAGATATCAATAAAATACAAAATAGATGTAAAATTTGCCGAGATAATACTTCGGGAATCAGACAAGAGATTTGGAGGAGTAACAGGATTTGTCCTCACATCTGCAGATCATGTCTTGGCGCCAAATGCCGGAATAGACAAGTCCAATGTAAAAAAAGGCACAGTCATTTTGTATCCAGATTTGCCATATCGCATAGCAGAAAGTCTGAGAAAAAAAATCCTGTTAAATTTTGGAATTCATGTTGGAATAATTCTAGTAGACAGTAGACTAATGCCTGCAAGGACTGGCACCACCGGTGTTGCAATAGCAGTATCTGGATTAGAGCCAATACAAGATGTACGTGGCCAAAAAGATCTGGATGGAAATCCATTGCGAGTAACCATAAAAGCAATTGCAGACAATTTGGCAACAATTGCAAACCACATCATGGGAGAGGGAGCAGAATCTACACCAATTGTAATTATACAAGACTCTGGAGCAAAACTTACAATGCGCAAGATCAGGCCAGATGAAATGGCAATATCAACAGATCTTTGTGTGTATATGCGCGGATTTGCAAACTAGTTTAAATAAAACAAATTCAAAGATGCACCAATGCAGTATCTAACAAGATATCCAAAGACAATATCATTTGGCGGTGGGAAAAATCATTCTATTAGTATCGATTCCAAAGGAGTAGAACAACTAACAGTGATTGTGAAAAAAAGTGCAGAGGAACTATACAACATTATGATCAAGGAAGGATTTACCAAGGTAAAATTCGAGCACAAGCAAGAGTCACAAATAGGCGACGGATTGTCATTGAAGCTAAAAAAGCCATGGGAGATGCATTTACGTTTGTTTGATAGAAAAAATGGCGAAGTTGGAATAGAGGCCGAAGTCGAAGTATCACGAGATTATTTGCAGCATCTTTTCTGCCAGAGAACCCCAGTCATATACGAAATAGAGGCCTTGCTAAAAAAGCACCAAATTGAATACAAAATCTGGCACGACAGGATAAAGAATTATGTCCAGACAATCCTTGATAATTACAAGATAACGCTTGCAACTCCAAACATTCCAGTTTTTGCCTGGAAACCAATGATATTTTTCATTGGTACTGTAGGCATTTTTTACCTTTGGAAATACCTAGATACCATATTCTAGCTTGAAGACTTAATTACAATTTTTTCCCAAATCAATTCAATGAGTGACGGTTTTCTTCGTGTTGGATTAGGTCATTATGGCGTCTCTCCATGGGAAGTCGAAGTCATATACGGACTGTTTGCAGAACGATTCAAAATAGAGCAAAACGAGATTACAGAGCAAGATCCAAACTTTGTCAGCGTAATTGATATTGCAATTCCTCTTGGGTTTAATGAGGAATTTTTCAAGTGGTTTGAATACCACCGATGGGACAAGATAAAATACATTTTCAAGGAAATGAAGCGCAGGCGCGGAAGAAAAAACTCGCTTAGAATAAGAATCGGATTTACAGGTGCTCCTAAAATAGAATTCATCCTAGATGTTGAAGAAAAGGACACATTTGATAATGCGCTTGAGAAACTGGATTTTGTAATAGAGTTATTGTCATATCATTTGAATTTTGAGAACATTGAGGATGTATCCAAAGTCATCTACAAATTTGATACAGATACCAGAAAATGGAAAATGCACACCTTGTTTGCAAACAATAAGAGATTTCTCCTAGTAAACAACACCTGGAAGATGATTATTTGATGTCTTTTTCAAGTGGTTCTAACATAGAGTGAAGTTCTTTGTATTTGGAATCCAAAAACTCTAATGATTCGACTAGTTTTTTTGATTTTCCATATTTGAAGCGAATCAATTCACGATGATGCCAATAGTTTTTTCCATCGCCTAGTGACAGGGTTGTAAAATAGTCAGGTCCCTTAACAGAGTCTGGGACCTTGACATCATATGGAAATAAAAATTCAGCAATAAACCATTCGTCACCATCTGGATAATCGGCGCCGGTTTCAACATCAAAGAAGATATGGAGTAAGCTGGACTGCATGAGGCCGTCATCCAGTATAGTAGGATGCTTGATGTTCGATTTGCCAAAATCGAGATTCAGCAGATTTGGCTCAAAATAGCCCTTGATTATGGATTTTCTAAATATCTTGTTTGCATCAGTCAGATTCAATTACAGATGATGGTAGTTAAAGCGAGGTTATTTTAATTTCCGTTGCGCTCAATCTGCGATTGAATTGTATTTAGTCATGATTTACAGGCAAACAACATGCAAGTATTTGTGAGGTATAGAAAGGTAAGTAAATTCTAAAATCGATTGAGTTCAATGGTCTTGGTAAAAACAGATACCCATACCAAATGTGATTGATCGAATGTTGTGTCAGATCATAGAGCAAATCTAACGCAATTCAATGTTTTTGGCAAATCATCGTTAAACAGATAACGAATCTAAAATTTCTGAAAGGTCAGTAGTGGCCTGCCCATTTGAGGAAATTATCTGAGATGCTGGAGGATTTTCAGTATAGTTTGGAATTTTATCAGCAATTCTCTTTTCATATTGGCTTATGATCTCATTTTTATAAAATATGCCTATTGGGATCTTTGTATCCCATTCCAAAGAACGAACTAGTGCTTGTGTGAGTTTTTCATTTAATTCGGTTTCCTCGTCATAATGCACCACTGGATCATAGCCAGTCTCTTCAAGCTTGTAGATTCTGGGTTTTGTCATCTTTGTTGTCTCATCAAATCCAGCATACCAGTCCCTTGTGTTAATGTCATTATACGTAGGACATGGTTGAAGCACATCAATGAATGCAAGGCCCTTGTGTTTTACTGCAGCAGTTATTGTGTCTTTGAGATGTCTTACATCATATGCATAGCTTCGCGCAACAAAGGTAAACCCACTTGTTATGGCAAGGCCAATTGGATTTACATTATAGTTTGTGTTTGGAGATGGAAGTGATTTTGTCTTCTCGCCCAATTTCAGAGTAGGTGATGCCTGCCCCTTTGTTAGGCCATAGACTCCGTTGTTAAATATGATATATGTCAGATCAAGATTTCTTCGCCCTGCTGCAACAAAATGGCCTGCACCAATCCCCAAGCCATCACCATCCCCCCCTACTGCAATCACCGTAAGATCAGGATTTGCAAGCTTGGCTCCTTGTGCAAATGTCAAGACCCTACCATGTAAAGTATGGACTCCGTTCACGTTGATATAGTGAGAGGTCTTACCAGAACACCCTATGCCAGAGAAAATTGCTGCCTTGTGACGCTGAATTTGCATCTCGGCAAGAGACATTTGAATTGCATTTACTATGCCAAAGTCTCCACATCCAGGACACCAATCATTGTGTACCTCTGTTTTATAGTCACCCAGCTTAAGCGCCATGAGTCAACACCTGCCTTGTTTTTGCCTTGTTTTCTATTATGTTTTTAATGGAATGATAAATTTCCGTGCTAGTCATTGTGCGCCCAGTGTATTTTAGTACATAGTAATCAGGCTTTCTTTGCATGTTTTGTTTTAGTAGTTCGCCTAGCTGCCCCACATGATTTGCCTCCACATCTATGATGGTTTTGACATCCTTGAGCAGAAATCCCAGATAGTCTTTTGGGAATGGATGCAACAGTTTTAGCTGGACAAAGCCGACTTTGATATTTTCATTTTTTAGCGTTTGTATAGCATCAAGTATTGGCCCCTTTGGCGAGCCCCAGCTTATCACGCATGTTTTCTCCACACCAAAAGATACTGCTTGGTCCTCATCAGGCATAGTCTTGAGAATATGATCTAGCTTTGATTGACGCTTGTCCATCATTTTGATTCTCAGTTCAGGATCTTCGGTGATATGGCCTGCTTCATCACTTTCATCTCCGGTATTCCAAAATATGCCGTTTTCTAGTCCTATCTTTGATCTTGGAGATATTCCATCATCAGTAAATGCAAATCTTTTGTAGTTAGAGTCTGGTGAGAGTTTTTCAAGCAATTTACCTCGGTTTATCTTTATTTTGTTGGTGTCAAATTTTTTGCAAGTAATCACAGAGCTTGCCAAGAATTTATCCATCATGTGTATTACAGGTACTTGGTATTGCTCTGAATAGTTAAAGCATCTAGCAGTATCATAGAAGCTCTCTTCAACATCGCCAGACGCATAAACAATTCTTGGAAATTCTCCATGGCCTGCGTAAACTGTAGATAACAAATCGTCTTGTCCATGTCTAGTAGGAAGCCCAGTAGACGGCCCACTTCTTTGGTATAGCGTTATGACAATTGGTACTTCATTGATTCCTGCCCATCCCAGTGCCTCTGACATTAGCGAAAATCCAGGTCCCGATGTGCATGTGGCAGATCTAGTTCCAGTCAGTGCTCCGCCTATTGTCATGCCAATTGCGGATATTTCGTCTTCTGTTTGTACAACAAGTGTAGAACCTGGCCGGTTGTCCCTTACATCTATTATTTCGTTTGATTCCAAAAACACACTCTCATCGGATGCTGGAGTAATTGGATAATACGGCTGAAACCTACAACCACATGCCATTTTACCCAATGCTGTTCCCTGATATCCCTGTACCAATAACATGTCTGTAGATTTAGTCGTCGGTTGCAATGTGAATGTAAAATCTGGGAATTTTGCTGTCACAAAATTATACGAAAATGTGGCTGCATTTTTGTTTAGGTCCGCAATTGCTTTCTTTTTTGAAAATATCGTATCAATTGACTCTAGCAAAGTTTGATGGGGCATCTTGAGTATGCCTAAGGAAAAAGAGACACCAAGCACATTGTACATTCTAATCATTGTCTTGAGTCTTGGGTTGTTTGTCTCATTTGCCATGCTAGACAGTACAGTTTTGAATGAAATTGGATACAATTTTGCACCATTGTTTTTGGCAAAATCCAGTGCATCTTGGACAATTGGTGAAGGTTTTAGTTGTTTTTCTAGTCGTGATTTGTATGGTGCATCAATGGTATGGACTTCGTCAATTTTGGTTTGCTCTATATCGAAATCATATACGATTGCCCCGCCTGAAATTATCTCGGAATAATGACGAAAGATTGTTTCTGCATCAAATGCCACCATCATCGTTACATTATTTACATTAGAGTGAATTGGTTTGTCTGATACACGTACTGTGAAATAGCTGTGTTCGCCTTTGATGTTTGAATAAAATTCTCTTTTTCCAAAGATATTATACCCCATAGATGCACAGGCGCGGGAGAAAATGTTGGCAGCTGACTCTACTCCGCTTCCCTGTGGGCCGCCAATTAACCAGCTGATATCAGTCGACATATGATGTGTACGGTTTGTTTGCTTTTAAGAATATGGATGATTTTCCTAACCACCGGTTGCTGCCTCAAATAATGCGCATTCGCACTTGTCTCGTTCGCCGCAATAAGGACAGACACAGACACATTTTTCAATTGCATTTCTGCATTCTATGCACAAGGCAAATTCTTCTTCGTCTTTTTTGTCTGCCAAGCTACATTATAGCGCACAACAAATCTTATAAAGATTTGATCAAGTTCTGCTTTGATGCAGATTTTTCTTACCAGAAAACTACATGACTTTGCAATAAGAGAATTGAAAAAAAGATACAAAATTTTCATTCATGACGGAGAGATTCCAATGCCAAAGAAGATCCTAATTGAGAAAATAAAAAATGTTGATGGCCTAATCTGCTTTCCATATGATATCATAGATGATACTGTAATCAATAGTGCAAAAAGACTCAAGGTAATTAGCACGTTTAGTGTGGGCTATGACCACATTGACCTGGATTCTGCAAAAAAGAAAAACATCCGAATTGGTTATACGCCCGATGTGCTGACTGACGCCACAGCAGACTTGACCATGGGTTTGATTCTGGATTTAATGCGCAGAATAACTGAAGGAGACAGGCTCATTCGTAAAGGTAGATGGCACCAGATCTTTGGTGCGCATGACTATGTTGGTACGGATCTAGAGGGAAAAACACTTGGAATTTTTGGCATGGGGCGTATTGGTAAAGCAGTAGTAAATAGAGCAAAAGGATTTGGCCTCAATATTATCTATAACACCAGAACAAGGCTGCCGGCAAACCAGGAGAAAAAACTTGGAATTACTCATGTCAGTTTTGAGAAATTGATAAAAAATTCTGATATTTTGTCAATTCATATACCTTACAGAAATGAAACACATCACTTGATGAACTTGAAAACGTTTAGAAAAATGAAAAAGACTGCAGTAATAATCAACACGGCGCGGGGAAAAATAATCAATGAAAAAGACCTGATACATGCTCTAAAATCAGGAATCATTGCAGGTGCCGCATTGGATGTCTTTGAAAAAGAGCCAATCGGCAAAAACCACGAAATGACAAAGATGCAAAATGTGGTTCTTGCACCACATATTGGGAGCTCTTCTGCAGAGACTCGCGCTAAGATGGCGCAAATTACAGTACAAAATTTGATTCTAGGATTGCAGAAAAAGAAAATGATCTATTCTGTATCATAACATGTCTCGGACAGACTTTAGCTGGATTAGATCCTCAGGGTCTGCCTTGATGCAATCGGTTCCAATGGGCTTTAGTTCCTCAAATTTTATCTGTCCCTGAGGTACTGCTCCAGTTTTTTGCAATTCTTCTAGCTTTTGGTGAATTGTCTGTCGATGTTTTGTGCATGTGACGCCAACCATGTACTCGTCTTTTTCTGAAGAAATTGATATTACAAATTCTGGAGGATTGACACATTGTCGGCCTTGTTCCTTAATTGAGCACCTGTCTGGCAGCAACAAGAATTGTCTCGGTAAATTCTATGTAAACGTACTCCCCTCTCCCTATGTTTTACACATAAAAGCTAGACGATTTTGGAAAAATCCCAGACGTGTTGCTTTTGTGCCTTGTCTAATCGTATGATTCCATTATCTGATAACTGCTGTACTAAATATGCAGAATATGCTGGGGCTCCGGTTGCCCCAGGGGAATTGTAATTTAGAATATGCAGGGAATTATCCGATTGCATCTCTAGGGTTTCTGGCAGAAATGTTCCGTTTTTTGTAATAATTGGTGTGCGAATTCCTGCAGTCCCGCGGGCGGTGAAATATTGCGGCCTTACTTTTGGGATAAATTCCTTGACTCGATTAACCATAGTATTTTTAGAAATAGAGCTTTTCCATTCTTTTGATATTAGTGAGAGGAATTCCGAGTTGAATAACAGTTTTTTTGAGCTGCCAGAGAGGATCTGGCCTAGCTTGGATACTGCCTTTGATACGCCACCAATTCCAGAATAGGCCTCTGGGTGTGATACTGGTACGGCATTTGGTCCTATCTCTACTGTGCCGTCTGCCCGCCTAATCCAGTGTGGGTCCAAGAATGGGAAATTTGCAAACTTGGCAACAGTGTAGATGTTTGTGCCTACCATATCTGCATGTTGCGGGGCAATTCTCCAGTATTCTCCCCTAAAATGAAGATTGGAATATTCCTTTGCCAGGCCAAACTGTTTTGCAATATTTAGTGAATAGCCGCCTGCGCAATTTATCAAAAACCCAAACTCTAGTGACTCTCCATTTTGGAATAGAATGTTTTGATTTTTTATCTTGCCCAGTTTGTGCGAGAAGAGAAACTGGGTTCCATTTTGTTTTGATTCTTGGTACAGTTGTGTAGTAAGTAAGCCATAGTCAGTTGATGCATCTTTTTTGCAGTATATGCCAGAGTGACACTTGACATTAGGCTCTTTTTGCGCTATTTGGGTATGGTCTAGCAGTTGCAGATCAGACTCTGCAAGGCCGTTCTGTATGCCCCAGTCGAGGTATTTTTGTAAGGTATGGTGCTGGGACTCGTCCAACGCTAGCTCAATTGTGCCAGTGTCTTTCCAAGGGAGATGGTGCTTTTTTGCATAATCACGCCATAGTTTATGGGATTGTAGGGCTGCTTTAGCGATTTTTTTCTTTTTTTGTGGATCCAAATAAAATGGCGAGTGTACAACTCCGGTGTTTCTGCTGCTTGCATGTACTGCGACTTGGTCCTCTTTTTCAATTACACAAATTTTGTGGCGAGTCAGTGCAGATAGCCAATACGATATTGTGGTGCCTAGAATTCCTCCACCAATTATAGCAACATCAAACTTCAATGGTATGACATAAAATTACAATCATTAATTGATTATGAAAAAAGGCGCCGGGAGAGAGATTTGAACTCTCGAACCCTTGCGAGTACGCGCTTTATGGTTATGCAATTTCCAGGCGCGCGCCCTACCAGGCTAGGCGACCCCGGCACTAGTCTTGCGACAAAAATTCTGACAAATTATTCATTATATATTAGGTGATTATCCTTTTGGCCCTGTAGAAACCATCGATTTTTGACCATTTTGTAGATCAGAATCTTGCGCCAGATCTAAAGCTGACCACATCATTACCATTCCCCATGAAGCCATCAAGATATGGAATAATGGCTCGTACCATGATGCAGATAATCAAAAGGGCCAGGATACCGCCATACCTCCACAAGCGTTCCAACCATGTGTTCACGGTTTGGCAGCACCTGATCATATAGTGCCTTTGGCACAGTCTTGTACTGCGTCAGTACGAGTGCAAGAGTTATCGTAGATTTGTTGAATTCCTACAAGAA
>CAYYBJ010000014.1:0-25542 GCA_964470325.1 uncultured Candidatus Nitrosotenuis sp.
CATGGCTTAGTACCAATCCGATAGCAGTCAGGTCCCGCAGGATCAACGGGATTCTTGGTTTACTATTATTACATTTTGGAATTGGACGGAATGCACTAATCTTCACATACTCAGATTAGATCAGTTGATCAAATCCTCATTTTGTATGCGTAACTGGAGGCTCGTAAATCACAAAATGGCATAATGCCACACTTCATCACAAGCGCCGCCAAAGCGTTACGTATGCAAAAAGGAAACAATCCAGATATCATATAAACCATACAGAAAATTTTGCAAAAAATCGAAGAAATTTCGATCAAAAATATATTCGGCAATATAAGGCAAGAGGTGACTTGGATACAATAGAAAGGAAATATCGGAGAAAAACACCAAAGTCTTCCAAGCTGTTTGTAGAATCAAAAAAACTTCATGTTAACGGCATCAGCCACAATATCAGATTTTTTGCCCCATATCCGTTTGTCACAAAATCATCAACGGGAAAATATCTAGTAGACGTAGACTCTAACAAGTATGTAGATTATTGGATGGGGCATTGGAGTCTAATCTTAGGCCATAAAGCAAAACAGGTAATTACGATGGCAAAAGAACAGTTACAAAACGGCTGGATGTATGGCACCGTTAATAAAAACTCCATAGAGCTATCAGAAAAAATCTCTAATGCAGTGCCTGTTGCAGAAAAAATTCGTTATGTTTCAACAGGAACAGAAGCCACAATGTATGCAGTAAGACTTGCTCGAGCAATTACTAAAAAGAAGATAATTGCAAAAATTGATGGCGGATGGCACGGATATACAACAGACTTGCTAAAGACAGTAAACTGGCCGTTCAATCAAACCGAAAGCAGTGGTCTCACAGATGAAAAACACATAATATCATTGCCATACAATGATTTGGAAAAATCAATTACAATTTTGAAATCTGCAAAAAATGATCTTGCAGGAGTAATAATAGAGCCAATACTTGGTGGAGGAGGCTGCATTCCAGCAAAAAAAGACTATCTAAAAGGAATACAAGAATTTGTAAGGCGTAAAAATGCACTATACATACTAGACGAGATAGTAACTGGATTCAGATTCAGAAATGGTTGCTTGTACAATACCATGAAATTAGATCCTGATATTGTCACATTAGGAAAAATCGTCGGTGGGGGATTTCCAATTGGTGTTATTTGCGGTAAAAACGAGGTCATGCAATATGCAGATACCCAGACACACTCAAGAATAGACAGAGCATATATCGGCGGAGGAACATTTTCAGCAAATCCCATGACAATGACTGCTGGGATTGCAACACTAAATGTATTAAAGAATACAGGATCAGTTTATTCAAAACTCAAAAACCTAGGAGACTGGACTCGCAACAAGATTACAAAAGCATTTGATGGTAAAGTCATCACCACTGGAAAAGACTCGTTATTTATGACCCACTTTGTTCAGAATGGGATTTCAGAGATAAATAATTCGCAAGATGCATCAAGATGTGATATCAAAAAACTACAGAGATTCCATTTTGAGATGATCGTCAATGACAACATATTCTTCCTTCCTGGAAAGTTAGGAGCATTCTCTAACGCACACTCTGCATCAGATACCAAAGCATTGATTGCTTCTGCAGAAAGATTCTCTGAGAATAACTAGATACATTATTCGATATTGATTTAAACAGGAAAGACATCTTTGATAGTTATGGAAGGTCTGGACACATTACTACTAAGATCAATTTTTCAATCAATTCAAGACGAGATTGACTCTGAAAAAATCAAAAATATTACTATCAAATTAAAACAAGAATACGGACTAACATTTCAAGAAGTGTTCAATAAAGTTGATGACGTGCAGACAATACTACAAAAATTCGAGTCTGACCTAAAAGACATTGAAGATAAAATACTCAGAAACTTTCTAACCATAGAAAAGTCAACCAACGTAGAAACTTGGATAACTGTTAGAGATAAGCATCTAGCCGAAACGATCCTAAAGACGTATGCAGATGCAGACAAGAAGATGATACTAGACTTTACACGAGATCATTCAGAAACCATTCCAAAAATCCTAAACGTGTGTAATTTGCCAAACACGTCAGGATATAGAAAGATGAATCAGCTAATCGAAGAAGGATTCATTGTTCCAACAGGCCTAGCAGAATCATTTGAAGGTAAACGAGCAATACTATACAAGTCTGTAATTCAAAAAATACAGATCAACATAAACAAAGACAGAGTTGTTACATCAATCTCAATTCCAAAAGAGTCCACAAGATCCAGTCAGGTAATAAACATGATACTAATGATAAATCAGGACAGCAAAAGTGTCCTAACAAATTAAAATCCAATCATATTTTTAAAACAGCAAACCAATATGATAACTAATGGATGCATCTCAGGCCTATATGATTTTGAATCTAAAGTCCAGTGCAACTCATAATGAAGTCAAAAAAGCGTACAGAAAGCTAGTTCTAGAATCACATCCAGATAGAAATGGTTCTGAACAAGATGGGAAGAAATTCAAACTTATAACAGAAGCATATCACGTATTAAAAAACACTAAAACACATAAGAAAACTAACCCAAAAAAACAAGCCGAGTCAAAAAAACAAAAAACAACATCAAAGTGGGGAGCGTCACATTCTGATAAAATTCCAGAGGAAAATTGGAGTAAATACACAAACCAAACAGAACAAACAGATCCGCACTTTTGGCAAGAATATGTGAGTGAGTTTTGGAAAAGCTATGAATCTACAAAATCAAATCAAACAAAAAACCAATATGATTTTGAGATAACACAAGAGAGAAAACCAAATCTATTTTCAAGTGTAGAGCACAGCCTTTGTATTGGATGCTGTAGTTGCGAAATAATTGCTCCCCAAGTTTTCCACGTAGACAAGACTTCAAAAATGAATCCAAAATCAAATGTCGTAGATCAGACAGGTGCAAGCGCTGAAAAAATTATGGATGCCGCGCAGACATGCCCTACAAAAGCAATTAGAGTAGATGAACAAGACACTGGAAAACGAATATACCCCTACTAGACAGATTCTAGTTTTTTTAGAATCTCATCATAATCATCATCAGTTAACAATGGACGATTTTTGAACATGGAATGAACCGCACTTGCACCATCAGATACACTACGAGGAATTAGATGAACGTGTACATGTGGAACTTCTTGCCCAGCATCTTTGCCATTATGAATTGCAACTAAGGATGAACCAGAAACAGAATCAATTTTCGGAATAAGGCGGTGCACTAATGAAAAAAGATCAGAATTATCTTCAGGCGTGAGATCTTGTATCTTTCCATAATGATCCTTGGGAATAACAAGTGTGTGTCCCTTTGTTAGTGGAAATGCATCCAAGAATGCAATCGATTTAGCAGATTCTAGTACTATTCTGGCTTTGATTTCTCCCTTGACTATTCTGCAAAATATACAATCCATGTAACAACAATCACTTCATCATTGATATATCTTACAATTATTTTGTACAATACAAAAACGCGAAATACATTATAATGGATGCAGAATCATCAGAAGCATTGCTAATCAAAAACATCACGGTTTTAGGATCTGGCATAATGGGTCATGGTATTGCCCAAGTCAGTGCAATGGCCGGATATAATGTTGTACTAAGAGACGTCGAGCAACAGTTTTTGGATAAAGCTATGGAAAAAATTCGTTGGAGCCTTGAAAAGCTAGTAGCCAAGGATAAAATAACAAAACAAGAATCAGAATCAATTCTATCCAGAATAAGCACAGTAGTTGATCTAAAAGAGGCAGTAAAATCAGCAGACATGGTAATTGAGGCAGTTCCAGAGATAATGGATCTAAAAAAGAAAGTCTATGCAGAACTAGACCAAGTCGCAGACAAACGAATCATTTTTGCGTCAAATACCAGCACATTGCCAATCACTGAAATTGCAAATACCACTAACAGGCCAGACAAGTTCATTGGGATTCACTTTTTCAATCCACCTCAACTAATGAAGTTAGTAGAAGTAATACCAGGACAAAAGACTGACCAGCAAATAGTCAACCTAACCGTAGACTATGTCAAGTCAGTCAAAAAAGATCCTGTGATTTGCAAAAAGGATGTTCCCGGATTCATAGTGAATCGCCTCTTTATTCCGATGGTTCATGAAGCATGCTGGCTAAAACAAAGAGCGTCCTATACCTTGGAAGAAATCGATTCGGCAGTAAAATTCACCATGGGATTCCCAATGGGAATTTTTGAGTTAGCAGACTTTACTGGCATGGATGTGATCCACAAGGCAACAATAGAACTACAGATACGCGACAAAAAGGTCATCTTGCCCCATCCCGACGTAGAAAAACTATACAATGAGAAAAAACTAGGGCAAAAATCAGGTGAAGGATTTTACAAATATTCTGATGAGAAATACGAACGGGTCCAGCTTGATGAAACATTGGCAAAAAAATGCAACCCAATTTCTCTTGTCGCAAACGTACTAAACAATGCAGCATGGCTAGTTACAAACAAGGCAAGTGACATTCCAGAAATTGAAAAGGCGGCGCAGCTTGGCCTAGGCCTCAAAAAACCAATCTTTGATACAGCAAAAGAATTCGGCATCAGAAACATAGTGAATGAGTTAAACAAATTATCAGAAATGCACGGTGCATTTTACGAGCCAGACCCTCTACTAGTTGCTATGCAGTAATCTGGCTTAGAATATATTTTACAGCCTCTTGAGGAGTATCAACTCCAACAATCTTGACATTCTGTCTATGATCCAGATATTGGTCCGCAAATCTTGTCGCAATCCCTCCAGAGGATTTGAGGGCAGCAATTGGTTTTTTGTGCATATATGCAGCACATGTCTCAGATAAGGTTCCAGAGCCACCACCCACAATTATTACGCCGTCTGCAGACAAGGCATTTAGAAAATCCCTTGCAAGTCCAAGCCCACTAGGAATGACAATATCACAATACTCGTTTGCATATGATGGATTATCTTGTGGTATTATTCCAATAGTCAGACCACCAGCATCATGAGCGCCATGAGATGCGGCCTTCATTACTCCACCCAATCCACCGGTTATTAAAACAGAGTCAGACTTGGCAATTTCAGCACCAACTGCGTATGCGAGTCTTTCAAGTTCCGGAGTAGAACCGCTTTCATTATTTCCTATGACTAGAATTTGTCGTTTTTTTGTCAACATAAATTTAGAATTATTGCGGCCAAATATTGTTTCAGATCGTCCTTCGATCATCAACATGAACGCAAAGGATATAAAATTAGCAAGACAATCTTTACTTATGGCAAAAAGAACTATGCCAATATGCTTAACTGCAGATCAATATAAAAAGCTAGAAGAGTTTGCAAAACTCAACGGCATGGTTGACGCAGGACAAGCTGTAGAAAAAATCCTAAGAGAAATCTAAGGCTTTTTTATTATCTTTTTATGATTACATTTTTTAAAAGAATCACTTTATTCAAAATTATTGGGACTTTTTGATAAAAAATCCATAGCATGTACGCTATGCAGCAAACAAACAACACACAAACATAAACCAAAGAAAGAATGGAATTTGCAAGGCCCACTCTGTGCCGAATGCTACATGAAAACCATGGAGCAGTACTATAGCGGTACCTTTAAGCAAAAATGCGTCAGATGTAGTACAGAACAGAAAATCACAGATCTATGGGAGCCAAGATGGCAATGGGATATGGAAGGATTGTTATGCAAAAAATGCTTTGATTCTAAAGAGATCGAGTTTAATCAGAAAAAAGAATTCTGCTCCGTTTGTGGGACACGTTTGAGTTTTTTTAGATACAACCCAAAAAACGAATGGAGTCTTGAAGGCCAACTTTGTAGAAAATGTTGGGATGAACAAAAGGAATCCCGTCGATGAGATTATTCAAAAAAAGTGCTCCATGTAACAGATGTGAGCGTAAATTTACTTCACAAGAAGAGTTAATGCAACACAAGCAGATTGTGCACGGTAAAGAACTACCTTACGATTGTAAAGTGTGCAACCAATCATTTACAAACATGCAGGACATGCGGACACATTTGCAGAAATATCACAGTTACAAAAAAGACTAGAGTGCTTGTAGTGTTTTGACTATTGGTGGTCTTACTTTGGTAAAGACCCTAAAGCCACAAATGCATTTTATCTCAGGCAATCGAGTTAATTCGGTGTTAGTGACATTAGTTCCACATCGAAGACATTTGTAGATGACATCAAACTTTTCAGTTGCGGGTGTCATTTCTACTGGAGAGTCGATTGGTATGGATTCTTCGGACATGCTCTAAACCTACTTTAATGATAATTCGATGTAAACATCGTCTGGAATTTTTAGCCTCATTAGTTGTCGGATTGCTTTATCATCAGCACTAAGATCAATTATTCTGCGATGCATTCTCATTTCCCATTTTTCATATGTCTCAGTTCCGTTTCCGCATGGGGACTTTCGTGTAACTACGTTTAGTCGTTTTACTGGTAACGGTGTTGGACCCTTGACTCGTACGCCTGTTTTTTCTCCAATGCCCATAATCTCCGTGCAAACACCATCAAGTTTAGGAAGGTTTGTGCTTGTCAGTTTTATGCGGGCGGATTGAGTCAAGACAAAAAACCAGACTATGGTTTGTATTCTTCAGTGATATCTTTTATGATACCTGCTGCAATTGTTGCCCCCATGTCTCTGAGTGCAAAGCGTCCCATTTCTGGAAAGTCTTTGAATGTCTCAACACATGTTGGGCGTACTGGTCTAATCTTTACAATCGCAGAATCGCCTACTTTGAGGAATTTTGGATTTTGTTCATCAACTGCACCTGTTGCTGGGTTGATTTTTGCTTCAAATTCTGTTATGGTTGCTGCAACTTGTGCCGTGTGTGCGTGCATTACGGGTGTGTAACCAGGTGCTACTGCTGTTGGGTGGTGAATTACAATGATTTGTGCTCTGAATTCTTTGGCTGCCTTTGGTGGATTGTCTGGGTGTCCCATGACATCGCCTCTTTTGATGTCTTTCTTTTCAACACCTCTGAGGTTAAAACCAATGTTATCACCCGCCTCTGCTTTTTCTAGCTGAGTGTGGTGTGTTTCAATTGATTTTACTTCACCCGTTGCGCCTGATGGCATTACAATGATTTTGTCGTTTGGTTTGAACGAGCCAGTTTCTACTCTTCCTACTGGAACTGTACCTACGCCAGTAATGGTGTAAACATCTTGGATTGGAACGCGTAGTGGCTTGCCAATTGGTTTTTCTGGGTTTGTAAAGTCATCGAATGCCTGCAATAGTGTCTTTCCAGTCCACCAAGGCATGTTTTCTGATTTCTTTACTAGATTGTCGCCTTTCCATCCAGATACTGGAATGATTGGTACGTTTTCTAGTTTGTAACCTACAGATTTGATTAGTTTTTCAGCCTTTTCCTTTGCAACCTTGAATGCAGCTTCAGAATATTTGCTGTCATCCATCTTGTTAATTGCTACGATTAGTTGGTTTACACCAAGAGTCTTGAGCAAGAATGCATGTTCTCTTGCTTGTCCGCCTGGTGCAATAGCAGTGTCTGTTTCTCCTTCTTTTGCAGAAAGGACTAGGACTGCAGCATCTGCCTCAGATGCCCCAGTAATCATGTTTTTGATAAAGTCTCTGTGACCGGGTGCATCAATCAGAGTGAAAAAGTACTTTGGTGTCTCAAATTTCTGGAAGGCCAGATCGATTGTGATACCTCTTTCTCGTTCATCTTTAATGTTATCCATAACCCACGCGTACTTGAAGGTGTCTCCTTTTCCGGTCTTTTCTGACTCGGCTGCATGAGCTGCGATGGTTCTTTCGTCTACAAGACCCATATCCATTAAGAAGTGTCCCATTGTGGTTGATTTACCATTATCAATGTGACCTGTTACGATCAAGTTCAAGTGTGGTTTCGTTGCCATGTGTTTGTACCTCTTCTGAGGGGTTTATTACCGTTACGATTTTTTCAAGACTTTTTGCTGTTTTTTGGATTTTTTTGATCAGTTAATTTTTGGGAAAAGATTTGACAAAATATTGCACACATACTATAAATCAAAGTAAACAAAGTCTGAAATTGTGAAAGTTACAGTTTCTGCAATCAAAGCTGATGTTGGTGGAATCGGTGGCCACACAAGACCAAGTGATGGATTACTGGATGCCGTAAGAAAGACCATCAAAGATGCAGGCAGCCTCCTATTGGACCACTACATTGGATATTCTGGAGACGATGTACACATCATAATGTCCCATACAAAGGGCACAGATAATGCCCAAATTCACGGTTTGGCATGGAAGGCATTTGAGGAAGGCACTCGAGTTGCAAAGTCTGAAGGATTATACGGTGCAGGCCAAGATCTCCTAAAGGATTCATTCTCAGGAAACGTAAAAGGTATGGGACCAGGAGTCGCCGAATTAGAATTTGAAGAAAGACCAAATGAGGCATTCACGGTCTTAGCAGCAGACAAGACAGAGCCAGGTGCATTCAACTATCCATTTTATCGATTATTTGTAGACGCATTATCAAACACAGGACTAATTGTAAACAAGTCTCTTGCTTCAGGCGTCAAATTCAACATCATGGACGTAGAGGAAGGCAAGATTGCAGAGTTGGAATTGTGGCAAGACAAGCCAGTCTTGGAGGCGGCATTAATGTACCCTGGAAGATACGTCATCTCCTCAGTACATACAAAGTCTGGTGAGCCAATTGCGTCTCTGTCTACAGATAGATTGCATAATATTGCTGGAACATATGTTGGAAAAGACGATCCAATTGCCATAGTTCGAACCCAAAAGAATTTTCCAGCAACAGAAGAACTAGGTAGCGTTTTTAACAACCCACACTATGTAGCAGGAAATACTCGCGGAAGCCACCACATGCCATTAATGCCAGTCAAAATAAACACCGCAGCATCAATTGACTTTTGTATCCCAATAGTAGAGGCACTAGTATTTTCAATGCACAGTGGTAAATTCACAGGACCATTTGATGGATTCTCAACCCCAGACTGGGATTATGTAAGAAACATTGCAACACAAAAAGCACTTGCCATGAGAAGTCAAGGATTTGTACACCCAGCAACGCTTGTTCCAGCAGAGCTAGAATATGCAGAGGGATACAAGGCAGTAATTGAGGGCTTGCACAAGAAGATGAAACCGATGGAATCTGCCGGCAAGTCGTCTGGAAACAAAAACTACGAAGATCCAGACTAGAGTCAAATTAGAGCAAATTACACATCAATAAGGTTAAGTGCTATTACTAGGCTAACTAGTTATGAAACCAAGCCCAACCAGAAAGGAATTGTTCCTCTTTGGGATCGGGATCATAGTCAACATTTTCATCTCGGTTTTTGGGCAAATAATACCAAATGCAGTAGGAGGATTTTTCAAAGAAATTGCCAGTGCATTGATACTTGCATCAATTCTATTATTTGCTTGCACGTGGTTCCTAAAAGCAAGACCACATAACAGGCCAAAAAAATACAATGTCATAGTATTCGATATCAATAATCAGCAAATTGAGTTGGAAGGAATCAGGACTGAATTTAGAAATCATGATGTGGCATGGTCATTTATGAAGCAATACAAGTCAAACTATCCAATGTTTAATTTCGCAATGGTAGCAGACGCAAAAGATGCTGACAAGAAAACAATTTTCAGATACATCTAAAATTATTTGAGCACTAGTCCTAAATAGCAAAAATCAGAAGATGAAGAAAATGCCATTAGACATAATCGAGGAAAAACACCTAAGTGACATCATAAATTATTCTCTGGACTATCCAAGTATGGTATTAACCCACATCAAGGCACCAGGCCACACTGGCTCGATCATAGATATTGCATATGGATTGTACGTAGGATATGTTAGTGGGGTGTTTTTTGATGGATTTTTGCAGAGAAACAAGAGATTTCTAAACGAGGACGAGATATCTCACTTTAATCGAGCAATAAATGAGAACAGCCAAACAATAAAGCTGAAAATAAAGGCAAACCTCCACTTGTAGTATAATCAAACGGCTGGCTTTTATCTGAGAGTGCAAGACTCTATCCAATGCGGTTTTCAGAGATTGCAGATACTTTTGAAAAAATGAGTGCCACCACAAAGAGACTGGAGCTTACCCAACACTTGGTGGAATTATTCCAAAAAACACCGCCAGAGACAATCTCAAAAATAGTGTACCTCATTCAGGGCAAGCTGCGGCCCGATTTTGAGGGAATAGAGCTTGGCTTAGCAGAAAAGCTTGCAATTCATGCCCTTGCAAAATCATCTGGAATTCCAATCAAAAAGATAAACTCTGTTTATGCCGAAGATGGAGACCTTGGTGGTGCGGCAGCAAAGATTCTAAAGCAAAAAACACAGACTACATTTTTGGCACAAGACATTACTGCAGAACGAGTCTATGAAACACTATACAAGATAGCCAAGCTTGAAGGACAGCGCTCCCAAGACATGAAGATGAAGTATGTCTCTAGTCTACTAAATGATGCAACTCCGCAAGAAGCAAAATTTATACTCAAAATTGCAATGGGCACACTACGTCTTGGGATTGCAGACAACACAGTAATGGATGCACTTGCAATATCTTTTACAGGTTCTAAAGAGAATCGTGAGAAGCTAGAAGCAGCATATAATGTCTCTTCAGACCTAGGTACAGTTGCAGAAACCATTGCACGAAAAGGCCTTGATGGACTCAAAGACTTTCATGTCAAGATTTTCAGTCCAATACGTCCAATGCTGGCAGAACGTGTAAAATCAGAATCAGAGGCAATAGAAAAACTCGGGTCAGGATTTGCAGCAGAATACAAGCTCGATGGAGAACGAGTACAGATTCATTACAAAGACGGCACCATGATACTATACTCTAGAAGACTGGAAAACATTACCAGTTACTATCCAGATATTTTGGAAAACGTTCCAAAGGCCCTCAAGACAACAGATGTGATACTAGAGGCAGAAGCAGTTGCAATAAAACAAGACTCTGGAGAATTTCTACCGTTTCAGGAATTGATGCACAGACGAAGAAAATATGACATTGACAGAATTGTGGAAAAGTATCCCATCACTGTGAATCTCTTTGATATATTGTATCTTAATGGTCAAGATCTCTTAAATGAGCCCTACAACACCAGACGCAAAAAACTAGAAGAAATAACATTAGAAAATGAATATACCAAGATAGTGACACAAACCATAATTCACAACGAAACCGAGATTGAGGATTTTTTGGAAAACGGGATAAATGCAGGATGTGAAGGATTAATGCTCAAAGTTTTAGATGCACCATACAGAGCAGGGGCGCGAGGAAGTAACTGGCTTAAGCTAAAACGAGAATACCGAAATGAGCTTGGCGACAGCCTAGATTTGGTTGTGATTGGCGCATTTTTTGGCAAAGGTCGAAGAACTGGAAAATACGGCACACTTCTATTGGCATCATACAATGCAGACCGCGATACCTTTGAGAGTATTTGCAAGGTAGGAACAGGATTTACAGATGAAAATCTGGATCAATTTTACCAAATACTGCAAGACAAAGTCACACTCAAGAAAAACCCAAGAATAGAAAGCGGAATGGAGCCAGATGTATGGTTTGAGCCAGAACTAGTAATAGAGATAGTTGCGTCGGAAATAACACTCAGCCCCGTCCACATGGCTGCAAAGGATGCCATCAGGTCTGGAAGCGGACTTGCCCTCAGATTCCCAAAGTTCACAGGCAAAATTCGTATGGAAAAAGCTGCCGAGGATGCATCAACGGATCAAGAAGTCATTGCCCTGTACAAGAACCAGAAAAAGATAACCCAGAATGTATCCGAAGTGTAAAATTTGCAAGCTTAATTAATCCCACTTTAAATTAACCAAGAAGGATGTATAGTGGAGAACTAGAGGTCCAAGCAAAACGAAAAGCAATTGCAGTTTTGCAAGACGAAATCAACAGAATTCTAAATGCTGCACGAGAATTAGCTACACTTCCAGCACTGATAATGAAAAAAGACAAGGCAGGAATCAAAGCAGTAAATGAGCAAATCTCCAGCATTGAGGAAGAAGTGGAAAATCTTCGACGCAAAATAACTCGCGAAGTGGCAGACGTTGGTGGCCTGATCATGAATAGGGAAAATCTGCTCAACACAGCATATACCATGGATGAAATTGCCGGATACATCACAGGAATTGCATTCAATCTATCAAACATCAAGCCAACCACACTAAAGAGTGCAAAAATTGATGAAGACATTTCAGGCCTAATCGAATTACTAGTTGACGAGGTCTACAAGCTAAATGAAATAGTACGGGGATTAAACACCAACACTGCAAACGCAATTGAGCTTGCCCAGGAAACTCAGAAAATAGAACGCGAAATAGACAAAAAATACAGACAGACGGTAATCAAGGCTTTGGACGAGATTTCAAATCCCAAGGAGCTATTACTAGTTAAAGACGTCATTCAGGGAATCGAAGAAATGTCAGACAAGTGTCAGCAGGTATCAGATTCATTCATTCTGCTTGCATTGAGTCTATAATCCAACTTTTTATATTCAAAAATTACCATTTTAGTTAAATGAATGGAGAACTGATAGAAAACAGAATCATAATTTGGAATGTAAAAAAATCAAAGGAACTCTTCTCAGAATCCTATTATGGCAAACCAATAGGCATGGCAAAACCAAAACCAGAAGAAATTGACGTTCCGTTAATTTTGGATCTCATCGAGGGATATTATTTGCAGGAAAAAAAACAAATAACAATTAACAAGTCAAAAAAGAAAATAACGCGAGTGCAGCTTGCAGAAATCTGTAGAAAGGAATACCACAACTTTGATAAAAAATATCAGGTTTACAAAGACTTTAGAGACAAAAACTACATCGTAAATCCCGGAATAAAATTCGGTTGCGATTTTGCAGTGTATCAAAGAGGGCCTGGAATTGATCATGCTCCATATCTAGTCCAAGTTCACAACAAAGCAGACGCAATAACATCCACAAGTGTTGTACTAGCAGGAAGACTGGCAACTAGTGTCAAAAAGCACTTTATTTTAGCAGTACCTAGTTCTGATAAAGTAAGTTATTTGGCGCTTGATTGGTGGCGCGCCTAGATTTTCTTTATGTGTTCTGCAATTTTATTATAAATTGCATACATGTCTTTAGTGATTTTAAACTCGTGAGAGTTTTTCCACTTGCTATAGATTCGAATACCATTGTTTGATGGATCAACAAAGATGCTTGCATCCTTGATTGACTGCTTTGAGATCATCTCATTTAGTGCAGAATCTTTGTTTAGCTCTTCTGCAAGCAAGCCACCATTCCATGTTACGGATGCTACTCTTTTCCCGTTAAAATGCCCAGATGTTTTCAGAATTGTTTTTGCCACATATTTTGATGGGTTTGGAGTATCTACCTTGACTATAAAGTGAGCCTGAAATCGGTCTTGTGCTCCCCATTGAGAAACTAGTGGATCTTGCATTTTTCTTAGCCTTTTTGGATTATTTGCACCACGTCGATATTAGAATTTTTTAATTCAACTACACCTAGATTTGTAACCATTCTTGTTGTTTGAGAAAAGACTCGACTATAGTAATCGCCTATCTCGGCAGAATCAGTTCCTTGCTCTTTGGCATATGATTCAACACCAATTGCATTTAACATGTGCGAGATTTTTTCTGGCCATGTCTCATAGACAATTGTGTCTGATTCAGCATCATGCATGTTTTGGGTGTCCTAGTACCCACAAATAAAGATTTGACATCTAATTGATCCACATAAATAATACAAGGCAAATGTCAGATCCATGTTAAAATTTCAAAATAAAGTTGTCCTAGTTACCGGCAGTGGAACAGGAATTGGACAAACAGTGGCAAAATTGTTTGCTGAAAACGGAGCAAGCATCATTATTTTAGGCAGAAGAAAAGAACCATTAGAAGACACAAAAAAGATCCTCGATGAGATAATTAATCGAGTAAAGAGCAATGCCAAGGTCTGGTTGTTTCCAGGAGTTGATGTTAGCGATGAGACAGGAGTTTCACAGATGTATGATAGGTTACAAAAATCCGGCACATTTGTTGACATAGTAGTAAACAATGCAGGAGTATCAGGCCCCGTGACATGTTTTGCAAATTCTCCACTAGACGAATTCAAGAGTGCCGTTGGAATACACCTAACAGGCACATTTTGGACTTCGGTGCAGGCATTAAAGGTAATGAACCCAGGCGCAAAAATTGTAACAATTTCAACATTCTTTACAGAAGAAAAACCATACGAACAAAGACCGTATAGATTCCGCAGTCCATATACAGCAGCACAGGGAGCAAAGAACAGACTCTCTGAGGCAATGTCATGGGAACTAGTTGAGAAAGGAATTGTGTCCATTGCGACAAACCCAGGACCAGTACATTCCGATAGAATTTACAAAACAGTTTATCCAAAGGCGGCAGCAGAGTTTTTGCGAGTCAGTGGGTTTGAGGATCTCTCACCAGCTGAAGTAGAAATAGCAAACAAAGACATTGTCGGCCTACTAGGCGAAGATGAAAAGACAACCAAAGATGGAATTGCAAAGGCAGCAGAAGCAGTTGCCAAAGCCAAGGGGGGAGATGTACAAAAAATTTCTCAAACATTAGGCAAACTGTTAGCTAAAATCCAAGAGATTGCAGAAAAGGTCCAAAAGAACACATCATTTATGATTGCAGACAAGCAGTTCCTATCACAAATGCAAGTAGCACAAACAGTGCTCACACTTGCAGATGACGACATTGGAAAAATACTAAACGGCAAAGTCATACCAGGAGACCGCGTATTTTATCCAGTAAAGCCACATGTTGCGACCGCAACGCCTTCTGCACAACCATCCTTTACATCCGAAGTAGTAGTGTTTGCAATAGATGCCACAGACAAACAAGACTCGGATAGAGTAGAATTTTTGGCGCAGCACGTAGAGAAAAACGGTGGCAAAGCAGTCTGCTTTATCTCAAATTCAACTCCAAAGGAACTACAGGATTCTATTAGCTCAAAATTCCACAGTCACGTGATCAACTTTACAAATCAGGAAGAAGTACAAAGATGGCTAAACACAGCAAAGACAGTAGGAAAACTATCCACCCTAGTATACATTACTGGTAAAACACCGTCTAATTTCAAAATAATTGACCTGTCAAGACAAAGTTGGGACGGACTAGTTGACAAATTCATAAACACACCTGCAACAGTAATCCAAACTGCTCTGGAGACATTTGTTCCAGGTGGCAAAAAAGACCCACGACTATACAAAGGGGCAAAGGCAACAGTAATGATAATTGGTCCGGATTTGCCGGCAGGGCCCAAGGTATCTGGTTCAGACAGGGCACGAGTCGAAGTGTTCAGAGGAGCACTGAGGCCATTTACAACTACGGTAAACCAAGAGCTAAGCGATGTTCTAAAATCCAACATCAGATCATTTTTGGTCCTGCCTGGGAACATTGATGGAAAAGAATCTGACAATGCAAAGATTGCAAATGCTCTGAATTATTTTGTCACAGACTCTGCACGAAGATCATCCGAAGTAATATTCTGTGTTGATGAGACAAGAGAATAGATGAAAAAGTTTGCGGATCTCAAAGTAGGAGACGAGTATTTTTCCACATGCACGTTTTCCAAAAAGGAGACAGAGTCATACTTGGCGTTTGCCAGAATCAAAAACACAATTTTTGATGACGACCAGTACAGCAGTATTGTTTCTGGAAGAGCAATCATTGCAAGAATGGAGGGCGAGTTTACAAGACTAAGCCAGATTTATGGAAATATGATCTTACTATACGGCATGGACGGCGACCCAGGATGGGAGAACAGAAACACGCGATTCCTAAAGCCGCTACATGTAGACGAAATCCTCAAAATCAAGTATATCATTTCTGACAAAAAAGACCAAGACGACGAGTTTGGCATCATATCAGTTGATTTTGAGGGCAAAAAGGAAAACGGCGATGTGGTTGTTATAGCAAAGAAAAATCTATACAGAATTAAAAAAGAGCCGCCAAGATAGCTATTCAGGAACAGAGATGGTTTCTAGTTTTCCGTCTTTGATTTTAATGTGTAAAAATCTATTTCCCTGAAACACCAAGGTTATGCCGCCATCTTTGTCTGGATCTTGAACTGAGATTAGCTCCTGCATTCGTATTCCGTCGAATTTTACCATGACTAGTCATCATAGAACCCGATTATATCCTTAATCAAATTCCAAGTGCATCCAAGAACAACTTGATAGCAGCTGCCAAAATGGCCACGACTATTAGGAAACGTATCTTGTTTTCCTTTATTTCCAAAGATAGTCTTGCTCCAACCAATCCTCCGGTAAACGCACCAATAGATAACAATACAGCATATTCAAAGTTCGCATGTCCAAGCAATGCATGTGATGTCATACCGGATACGGATGAGAACATCAAAATAAGTTGTGATGTAGCAGTTGCATTTTTGACTGCAATGCCAAGACCCAATATCATCAATGGGACAAATACAATTCCTCCTCCAATTCCAAAAAAGCTAGACATAATTCCTGCAAAAAAGCTGATTCCAGAGGATATTACAAGCATTTTTGCAGAAATGACATTTTGTTTTGAGTCCAGATTTCTTTTTACAAATAGATAGTAGCAAGATGTCGCAAGGACTATGCCAAATAATACCTTGAAGACATCCGATGTTGTCTGGCCAGATAAAACTGCACCAAGAATGGCTCCTGGAATTGAAAATAACCCCAACCGCAGTCCATTTTTGTAGTCGATCCTCTTTTGCCGTGCATATGATGTAGTAGAAGATACTGAATTACTAAAGGCTGCAAAAAGACTGCTACTTGACGCAATGGTGTGAGGAATTCCAAGAATTGTAAGCACTGGCACTATTACAATTCCACCGCCAAGCCCAATTATAGAGCCAATTACACCTGCTACAAAGCCAAGCGGAACTAGCCATAGGTTTTCAAACATTTTTGCTATAAGAGTAGATTAGCTTTTGAATCTTGTCCCTTAGGACTTTGGCAAGACCACCAAAAATGTGGTCGGATTGTTAGATACAGTGATCGTTCCTTGGTGTTGTTGTATTATCATCTTGACTGCTGGCAAGCCAAGCCCTGTTCCTCTAGATTTTGTCGTAAAGAGTGGCTCAAAGATTTTTTCTATTGCTGAATTTTGTATGCCGGGTCCAGAATCCTGCACGGAAAACATTACCTCCCCATTCGTTTGGGCAAACTGAATTGTTATGATCCCAGAGTTTTCCATTGCCTGAATTGCATTCACTAAAAGATTGGTAAATACTGCCTTGATTTTTTCAGCATCGCAAAGTAATGTCACATCGTTTGTTGGTTTGTGTATTGTGATTGTATCAGGCATTACAATATCACCTAGTGAGGAATCCAAAATCTCAGATAATGAGTACATTGCCAAATCCAGTGGAGAACTTCTAACGAAATTAAGAACATCGTCAAGCTGGAATACCAGTCTTGAAGAGGCATTTTCAATAGACAGAAATAATTGATACAAATCGGGGGGGATCTTTTCCGCGTGCTTTATTTTTACTAATTCAATCGAGTTTTTGATTATAGATAGAGGATTTCTCATATCATGCGCAAGTCGGGCAGACATCTCCCCTATTGCGGACAAGCGTTCTGCCTTGAAGAGTTCGGTTTGGAAATGACTCAGCTCGCCAATTTTCTTTGTCATTTCTTCTAGTAGCCAGTCGCGTTGTTCCTTGACTGCATCAAACTGGGATAGTTTTCTCTCATAGGACACGATCATGCGATTTTGGGCAAGCGTTTTCTGGATTAGATCTTGTCTTTCTTTTTCTAGCTGTCTGACTTTGGCCAAAAGTGTCGAATCCGACCGCACAACAGATTCCAATTCCCCCAAACCAAGACAAGATTACACAAATCCGATAATAACAGACTGTCTGTTCAAAACAGACAAACTAGGAATATATAAAAAACTGCCACAGATAACCGTGCTCGTTTGTGCTCAATTCCAGATGGAGTGATTTTCCTTCCAGCCGCAAGACATTTGATTTGCTGTGAGATTTGGTGTCACTTGTATGAAATTGATACAACCCATCTATCCACTGTCCCATATCTTCAAGACCTCCAGGCTTTTGTTGCTCCCAGCAATCACATACAAGCACATCAGACACGGTTGCAAACACGGTTTTGACTGCACCCAGATTAGGCATTGTTTGGGTTTGGATCAGTGCCAGAATTATTTTTGGTTCCGAAATTGTGCCAACCATGTGAACATTTCCCAAAAATGCACCATCAGAGTCCTTGAGCTCAGTTGATGTGCAATATTGTACTATTTGTTGTGTTTTTTCTGATGTAAAAAACGAACAGTATTTTTTGATGTCTTCTTGCTGCGATAGTTTGATTGGAGAAGACATTTGGATTTTATGTTCTGCTAGCTTCTCTTTGAGTGCAGAATTGGATGATATGTATGATGAAGGTGATTCAGTAGTTTTTTCGATTTCTGGAGATTCCATAGGTGTTTGTAAAAACACTAAGATGCCAATTATTCCTGCAATTACTCCCGCTGTAATAATTGGAATTACCTTTTTCATAGATTTTTGTTCAAGACATACAACTACAGATAAGCCTTTGCTAGGCAGAAATAATTTCTAGCTTGGAATTTTCAGTAATGCCAAATTTATCTACAAATCCAGCAGTTACCTCTAGCACATATTTTGCCTCCTCGCCGTTTCCATTGGCAAATGTGCAGGTCATAGTTTCTAGTGCAGATTTGCACGGTTGTGTATTTTTTTCTATATGTACAACATTTCCTTGCTCATCAATCCACAAGACATCTAGTGAAAACTGCATGTTTAGCATCCACATTGAGCGAATTCCTTCGTCTTCAAAGATAAAGAGCATTCCTTGGTCATATGGAAGGGTTTCTTGGAACATCAGGCCTCGCGTCTGAAGTGGTTTTGTGTCTGCGATGTGAACTTTGAGCATTATATCGTTGATTTTCACTATTCCTTGCGGAAATTCCGTCTGATCTAATTTGACATCTTTTGGTAATGATAGCATGCCAACAACTCCAATTATTACGGCTGCAATTCCAATTGGGATTAAAACTTGGGCTCGAGTTGCCATGAATTTACAAAATTAAATGGTCATTAAAAACCAATTATCCAATTTGATTATAAGAGTCGTGGTCATATCCAAGAACAATTTGAAGAAAAAAGGTGAGATACGATTAGAATCAATCAAGGCGGCCCACAAATCCACAAAATCAAACATTACCAGAATGGAGGACTATTTGGAGGTAATATCGGAGCTGGTAGAGCTAAAGGGATACGCCACAACACTTGATGTATCTCGCTACATGAATGTGAGTGCCCCAAGTGTCACAAAGATGTTGCAAAGACTGGACGAAAATGGATACCTCAAATATGAAAAATATCATGGAATAAACCTGACTGCCAAGGGAAGTGGTGTTGCAGATGCAATACGACAAAAGCACGGAATCTTGTTGGAATTCTTTGAGATACTTGGCATTGAACATGAAACTGCAAATCAGGACGCAGAGGGAATAGAACACCACTTAAACCCAAAAACAATAAGACAGTTACGAAAATTCATTGCATATCTTAAGGCAAATCAGAAAATTCTTGAGGGATTCAAGAATCTTTAATCATAATATCAATATCGTTTTTTGTGAATGCCGATCTCGCCAGTGCTTTTCCTGCATCGGATCTCTTGGATAGCTTGATTTTGCCGTGCCTTGCAACGCGTGCTGTTGTAACATATTGGTCCTTAACATATAATTCTGCCAACAGCCCACTGTAACGCTTGTTTACCTCAAACTGTATGGTGTTTTTTGACTCTGAAAAGTCAAATGATACCCCATGAGATGAACCTTCGGATAATGGCTCTTGAGCATCTTTTTCTTGTACGTCAATGTGCACATGTAGGATTTTTTCCAGTTCGTTAATTGTCGTGCCGCCTTTGCCAATAAGAGACGGAATTGAATCTTTTTTTACCTTAATTCGAACATTGTTATCAGATAATACCTCAATTTGTGGATTTGGATCAAATCTTCGTATTGTCTCTCTGATTTTCTCTGCTGCAAGTATGTGGACTCCAGACTTGGTCTGTGTACCATCAGATACTGGTACAATGACGTTTTCTTCGCCAAAGGTATAGATTTCATATTCTAGTGAGCCGGACTCAAAATCTGAAATCTCTATTACTGGTCTTGCCAAGTCTTGCTCTACCATTCCTGATGGGACCTTTACTTTGAGTTCCAGATCATATACCTTGGCAATCGTGCCATCCTTGACAAACACAACAGTATCAATTACACTAGGAATCATTCCAAGCTCGATTTTGCCAATGAATCGTTGTATTCCATCAAGAGGCATGTTTGCGTGAACAACACCGACCATCCCTACCCCTGCAAGCCTCAGATCAGCAAAGACCCTAAAGTCATCTCGCTGTCGCACTTCATCAAATATTGTGTAATCGGGTCGAACCAAAAGCAAAATGTCCGCGGAATTCTCAAAGCTTCCCTCGAGTTTTGTATATTGCGTTACGTTCTTGTCTACCTGGAGATCTCTGGGAGACTCGAATGTTTTGACTACGTTTCCCTTTGATGCGTAAAAATTTGCAATGCTTGATGCAAGTGTGCTTTTGCCAGAGCCAGGCGGTCCTGAAATTATGATTCCCTCTGCTTGCTCCACTAGTCGATTCATTAGCTTGCCAGACAGGCCGTATTGGTCCAGTGTCATCTTTATGGTTGGATGAACTATTGTTATTTCATGGGATTCTGAAAATGGTGGTCTAGTTATTGCAATTCTATAATCTGCATACTGTATTACTAGTGCCCCTGCCTTGGATATTTCTATTGTTCCTGCGTTTGAGGCCTTGCTTGCCTCCAGGATTTGTGTCGTGATTAATTCCAGATATTGGTCGTCTAAGATTTTCTCTTCCAGTTTTACAAGATCAAATGCTCCAGGTCTTCCTTTTTTTGCATATGGGGGATTGTTTTCTTTGAGATGAACACTCATTGTGATATCGTCAAAGAATTTGAGAAACTCTAATGCCTCAGTTGTTTTTTCTGCTCTTTGGTAAAAGACTGGAATTCCTTCTGCCTCTGCTGTGAGGCCTTGCACATAATCTGCAGTATACAGCGTTGCGGAATGCTGTTTTGCCACATCCTTTATGATTGCGTCAATTCGCCCATGCTTTGCCAGTCTTATATCATCAAGACTTGGACGCTGGCCGACAAACTGGATTTTGACATTATACTGTGAGCAGAGTTTTTGGATTTTCTTTATTTCTTCCAATCCAACAAAGCCTTGCTCTTTTCCCTGTGAGGCTTGGGCGTGGAGCTCATCCAGGGCTGCAACTGGAATTATCAGATCAGTGATGGATTTTGATTCTAATTGTTTTGTTATATAGCCATTAATTATTACGCTAGTGTCTGCAACTATCACAAGTGCAGGTGAGTCTTTGGCACTATTAACCATAACTACAAACCAAACTTTTCATACCAGATAAAAAATCAAAAAACAATGTCAGTTGAAGATAAGGATGTTTTGATCATAGAAGACAGTCCTGCTGTAGGAATATTGCTCAAGGAATTTCTAAACAAACTTGGCCTCAAGCGAATCCATCATTGTCAAAACGGAAAAACCGGAATCGAGTCATTTAAGGAATTGGTGGAATCAAACAAGATTCCTCTTGTGTTTTTGGACTATAATCTGCCAGACATGACAGGATATTCAATCATGACGCAAATGTTAACGATACGGCCAGACGTCAAAATAATAATTGAGACTGCGCGAGAAAAGACAGAAGATTCTATCAAAGATGTAATTGCCCAAGGCGCATACCAGTATTTGCCAAAACCAATTAGGCTTGACAAAATCAAGGAAATAATAGAGACACTCAAAATAGAAGAGACTCAAAACATAGATGAGAGTACAAGTGAAATTATAGAAAAAATTCTCTCAAACTCTACACAGGTAAGCATGCTTCGAATGCAGCAGCAAACAGGAAAGGAAGAATCTGAAATCGCATCAATCATAAAAAAACTGGTTTTGGACAAAAAGGTACTGCAAATAGACGACATAAAGGAAGTTGCATGTCCAAGATGTAGTTCTGTTCGGGTTGCACAGACATTTCACTGCCCAAAATGCAGAGGGACTAATTTCAAGCAGGACAAAATAATAGAGCACTACAAATGCGGAAACGTCACACCCTCACACACATACATTGATGACAAATGTCCAAAATGCCATGAGCAGATCAAGGTCTTTGGAGTGGATTACAGAGTTCAGGAAAACATGTACCTGTGCAATGGTTGTGGCGAGATATTTGCAGTAATATTGCTTGAATATCTGTGTCTGAGATGTAATGACAAGTTCAAGCTGGATCATGCCAAGCTTTTAACAAGCAAGGGATACAGCTGGGCCAGATAGTTATTTTGTAATCTCGGCAATTAGTTTTAGAACTCTGTCAAAGTCAAACGGTTTTGAGATAAATGACTTTGCGCCATGATTTAGACAGTCACTTATTATATTTTGATTGTCACTTGCAGTAATTAGTATGATTTTGGCATCCGGATGCTTGGCCATTACCTCTTTGACTACTGTTAGACCGTCCTTTTTTGGCATTGCCAGGTCTAGTAGCAACACATCTGGATTTGCCTCTGAATATTTTTCGACCGCTTCAGCTCCGTTTTGGGCCTCTGCCACTATTTGGTGCCCGCCAATTGAGAGTATGTCTTGAAGCACCATTCGTATTGCATCAGAGTCGTCTGCAATCATAACTCGCGTCATTCTAACCAATCCACCATACCATAACTTAAGAGAATTTCGATTAGACTAGATCTTTGTGTGTGTTCTGGATTTGTAAGACCAGTGAATCATAGTCATCTGTGTTGTCATTTAGTGCATTTTGCATGAATTGATGCGATCTTGTAATGGTTTGGTGTATTTTTGGCACCGTATTTCCTGCAAGCATTATCTTGAGAATTTTATCTAACAACGTAGCAATGTGCCCTATTTGCTCTTGGCCCATCATTGGTGCTAGGCCCTTTATTTTGTGGATGTGTTTTTCTATTTCGGATGCGCTTTTTGTAATATCATAATCCGTTTTACAATATGCAAGCAAATTACCAATCTCGGCAATATCTTGGCCGACTTCTTGACGTGCTACGCGTAAGAATTCTTCAGACATCACTAACAATATTTTAATCGTGGTTTTTATACCATATTGGAGGCCAAGCAATCCATTGAAGATAATCAGCAAGACCTATCTGCTAATTGGCGTCCTAATCGGAGTAGCTCTCTTTAACCTGTTTGTTTTGTACAATACCCAGACCACTACAGCAAACGAATCTTATTCCATTATTCGCGCAGGCGACCTAAAAGCCAAGGTAGAGACAATTGCTGGCCTTGCAAGATCTATTGCAAACGGAAGAGAAAGCGATAGGAAAACACTAGAAAGCGAGATTGCCGAATTTGATTCCATTTTATCTACATTAAGGACAGGTGGCACTATAAAGGGCCAAACACTGACACCAATACCTACAGACATTATACCAGAATATGACAAGATTGCTAGAATCTGGAAGACATATCGTGCAGATGCATCCGAAATCCAAGTGACCTCACTTTATAACAAAGACGTAGTCAGTGCAGTAAACTATGTGCTAGAAAAGAACACAGAGTTAATCCTTACAGCTGACAAACTGGCACGCGACTTGGAGTTGCTTGACAGAAATTACAATAGGCATCGAGAGATTGCCGCAGAATTGCGTGAAACCGCAAAGACAATAGGCCAAAATGCGTTGCTGGTGTCACTAGGGCAGGAACAAGAAGCAAAGAAAAATCTACATGTAGCACGGATAACATTTGATGTTGGAATAAGAAAACTAATGCAAGTACCGCTTGATGGTCTTGATTTAACTGGTTTGAACATAAGATCAGAAGAGCTAGCCTCAATTCCAAGGGAAAATTCGGCATCGCTAGAAGAACTTGACTTACTCTGGGAGTCTGTAGGATTGCGAGTAAAGACAATAGAGACAAAATCACTATTTTCAGATGAGATGAACAATCCAATTTCTAGAATAAATAATCAGAGGCAGTCGCTTTTGGGATCAATAGATGTAATGCTGGATAGGTGGAATGTCGATAGAATTGAGCGCAGAAACGAAGGGCAGCTGATCACCCAGGCAGTAATTGGCATAGATATTGCAATATTTGTAATTGTTTTGTTTACAATACGAAGGTCGCTCAGTCCCCTTGAGACTATTACAGGTGCCATAGCCAAGGTCAAAGAAGGAATCTATGGTGAAAAAATTCAATATTCTGCCAAGGACGAAATAGGTGAGCTTGCATCCAGCTTTAACACAATGTCAGAGACAATTCGTCTAAAGGAAGAAGAGGCAAAGAAAATTGATACTGCAAAAGATGAGTTCCTTGCAATGATCACACATGAGCTAAAAACGCCGCTTGTTCCAATTCGTGGATATGCAGATATTTTGCTTGGGGGCCACCTAGGAGGCCTAACAGACAAGCAAAAGGAGAGAATTGCAATCATAAAATCCAGCGCATCGTCGCTTTTGCAGCTAATCTCCGACTTGCTTGATGTGCAAAAGCTAGAGGTAGGACAGCTAAAGATGACAAAGGAAGACCTAGACATACGAAAGACTGCAGAAAAATCAGTCCAGACAATTCAGCCTCAAATAGAAGAAAAACACATTACGATATCAAATGAAACAGGAAACATTACTGTTCCACATGATCCAGAAAGAATAACACAGGTTCTAACCAATCTTATTAGAAACAGCACGAAGGCAGTGGAAAAAAACACTGGCTGGATTCGCATTTATTCTGAAGAATCACCAGATGAGGTTCGAATCATTGTAAGTGACAACGGCTCTGGCATCCCATATGAGAAACAGTCAAAGCTTTTCACCAAGTTTTACCAGGCAGATGCATCATTGACTAGGGAAAAGGGAGGAAGCGGACTTGGTCTCTCTATCTGCAAGGGGATCATAGAGGCACATGGAGGCAAAATTAGCCTTCAGAGTGCACCGGGAGCTGGTACGACTGTGACGTTTTCGCTCCCAAGATCTACGCATAAAGGCGCAGTGTAATCAAATAATCAAAATTTTTCAACACATATCAAAATAACCAAAATCCAAAAAACGTACCATGGACAAAAACACCGAGTTTTATGCCGTTTGTAATCAGTATTTTACGGCATTGCGCAAGGCAGGCAAAAACGACGATTCCTTTGAGGACGAATATTATTACACAATGCCGATAATCTCTGGCAACAATTAACAATAAGGAATAATTTCAAAAACATAATGCTGGATGGCCAAAAAGCAATCAAAATTGCGCAAAGACTTGGTGCCACATATTGTGATACCAGAATAGAGCAGACCTCAAAACATGGAATCCTAATAGAAAACGGCAATGCCGAGCAGTCGGTAGTAAAACTTGACGATGGGATTGGCGTGCGAGTATTATATGATGGTGCTTGGGGGTTTTTTTCCACAACGGATGACTCGAAGTTAGATGATGGCATTGCGTCTGCAATAAAGTCAGCAAAA